>NZ_WKFA01000002.1:0-271272 GCF_021605325.1 Pseudomonas sp. PA-7-1E | reverse complement strand
CCTACCCACCCTGCCCACGCCAAACCCAGCTTCAGCGAACGCCTGCTGGCCGGCTATGCGCGCAACCTGCGCCGTGCCCTCGCGCACCAACGCAGCATGGCCGCGATCTTCGTGGTAACCCTGGCCCTGGCGGTGGTCGGCTATGTGTTCATTCCCAAGGGATTCTTCCCGGTGCAGGACACCGGTTTCGTGCTCGGCACCAGCGAAGCGGCGGCCGATGTGTCGTACAAGGACATGGTCGCCAAGCACAAGGCCCTGGCCGAGATCGTCAAGGCCGACCCGGCGGTGCAGGCGTTTTCCCATTCGGTGGGCGTTACCGGCAGCAACCAGACCATCGCCAACGGCCGCTTCTGGATCGCCTTGAAAGACCGCAGTGAGCGCGATGTGTCCGCCAGCCAGTTCATCGACCGCATCCGCCCGCAGTTGGCGAAGGTGCCGGGCATCGTGCTGTACCTGCGCGCCGGCCAGGACATCAACCTGAGCTCCGGCCCCAGCCGCGCCCAGTACCAATACGTGCTCAAGAGCAACGATGGCCCGACGCTGAACACCTGGACCCAGCGCCTCACCGAAAAACTGCGCGCCAACCCGGCGTTTCGCGACCTGTCCAACGACCTGCAACTGGGCGGCAGCATCACCCATATCAGCATCGACCGTCAGGCCGCCGCGCGCTTCGGGCTGACCGCCACCGATGTCGACCAGGCTTTGTACGATGCCTTCGGCCAGCGCCAGATCAACGAGTTCCAGACCGAGATCAACCAGTACCAAGTGATACTTGAACTGGACAGCCAACAGCGCGGCAAGGCCGAAAGCCTCGACTATTTTTACCTGCGCTCGCCACTGACCAATGAAATGGTGCCGCTGTCGGCCTTGGCCAAAGTCGACCCGCCCACAGTCGGGCCGTTGTCCATCAGCCATGACGGCATGTTCCCCGCCGCCAACCTGTCATTCAACCTCGCGCCCGGCGTGGCCCTGGGCGACGCAGTGATCATGCTCGACCAGGCCAAGAACGAAATCGGGATGCCGAGCACAATCATCGGCAACTTCCAGGGTGCGGCCCAGGCGTTCCAGAGCTCGCTGGCCAGCCAACCCTGGCTGATCCTCGCGGCGCTGGTGGCGGTCTACATTATCCTGGGTGTGCTGTATGAGAGTTTTGTGCACCCGCTGACGATCATTTCCACCCTGCCCTCGGCGGGCCTCGGTGCGCTGATCATGCTGTGGCTGCTGGGCCAAGACTTTTCGATCATGGCCTTGATCGGCCTGGTGCTGCTGATCGGCATCGTGAAGAAAAACGGTATCTTGATGATCGACTTCGCCCTGGAGGCGCAGCGGGTACGCGGGCTGTCACCCGAAGATGCGATTTATGAAGCCTGCGTCACGCGGTTCCGGCCGATCATCATGACCACCCTTGCTGCGTTGCTCGGCGCGGTGCCGTTGATGCTCGGCGCAGGCCCTGGGGCGGAACTGCGCCAGCCGCTGGGCATCGCGGTGGTCGGTGGCTTGCTGGTGAGCCAGGCGCTGACGCTGTTCACCACTCCGGTCATATACTTGTACCTCGAACGGCTTTTCCACAGGCCCAAACCAGCGCTGGCGCTGGCGACCACACACTGAGGCGGTCATGCGCGTCCTGATTATTGAAGATGAAGAAAAAACCGCAGACTACCTGCACCGCGGCCTGACGGAGCAAGGCTATACCGTCGACGTGGCACGTGAAGGCGTCGAGGGTCTGCACCTGGCGCTGGAGAATGAGTACGCGGTGATCGTGCTCGATGTGATGTTGCCCGGCCTGGACGGCTTTGGCGTATTGCGAGCGTTGCGCGCCCGCAAGCAGACGCCGGTGATCATGCTCACCGCCCGCGAGCGCGTGGAAGACCGTATCCGCGGCCTGCGCGAAGGCGCCGATGATTACCTGGGCAAGCCGTTTTCGTTCCTGGAACTGGTGGCCCGCCTGCAAGCCCTGACCCGCCGCAGCGGCGGCCATGAACCGGTGCAGGTCACCGTCGCCGACCTGTGGATCGACCTGATCAGCCGCAAGGCCAGCCGCAACGGTGTACGCCTGGACCTGACCGCCAAGGAGTTCTCGCTACTCAGCGTATTGGCGCGGCGCCAGGGCGAGATCCTGTCCAAGACTGCAATTGCCGAGATGGTCTGGGACATCAATTTCGACAGCGATGCCAACGTGGTGGAAGTGGCGATCAAACGTCTGCGCGCCAAGCTCGACGGACCGTTCGAACACAAGCTGCTGCACACCATTCGTGGCATGGGCTATGTGCTGGAGAATCGCATGCAGGAAAACCACAGTGGTCGCTAATTCCATCGCCCTGCGCCTGAGTGGCATGTTCACCCTGGTGGCGCTGCTGATCTTTCTGTTGATCGGCGGCGCGCTGTACCAGCAGGTCGACCGTGGCCTGGGGTTGTTGCCAGGTGCCGAGCTGGATGCGCGCTACAGCGTGCTGGAGTCGTCGATCAATCGCTTCGGCACGCCGGAGCACTGGGCCAAGATCAGGTCCAAGCTCAAGCTGTTGGGGGAAGAAGACAAGCGCATCCGTTTCTGGGTGGTCAGCAGCGACCCGAGCTACGAATACGGTGAGCCGGATGCGCAGATTCATGCCTTTGCCGAGGGCGCCACGGGTAAGCGCGACCTGCGCCTGCCGGGTCACGATTATCCCTTCAAGGTGCTGGTCAGCCAGTTTGCAGCCAAGGAACAGCGCCCGGCGCTGCGCTTCATGATTGCCATCGACACGGAGAACTTCCGCGCCACCCAGCATCACTTGCTGGTGGCATTGGTCAGCCTGGCGCTGGTCGGTGTGGTACTGGCGGCACTGTTGGGGTTCTGGGTCGCGCGTATCGGCCTCAAGCCCCTGGGCAAACTCTCGGATGAGGCGCAAAAGCTTGCACCGCCGAAACTCTCCGGGCGCCTGCACCTGTCGCCGCTGCCGCCGGAATTGAGCCAGTTCGTCAATTCGTTCAACGCCACCCTCGACCGTGTCGAGCAGGCGTATTCGCGCCTGGAATCGTTCAACGCCGACGTCGCCCATGAACTGCGTTCGCCGCTCACCAACCTGATCGGCCAGACTCAGGTGGCCCTCACTCGCGGTCGGTCGGCGGAGCAATATTTCGAGGTGCTGCAATCGAACCTGGAAGAACTGGAACGGCTGCGCTCGATCATCAATGACATGCTGTTCCTCGCCAGCGCCGACCAGGGCAGCAAGGCCACCAAGCTGATCGAAAGTGCCCTGGCCGATGAAGTGGCCACCACCCTCGACTACCTGGACTTCATCCTCGAAGACGCCCAGGTCGAAGTGCGCGTGCACGGCGATGCCGTGGTACAGATCGAAAAGGCCCACCTGCGTCGCGCACTGATCAACCTGCTGAGCAATGCCGTGCAACACACCGCGCCGGGGCACATCATCGACGTGCACATTGAAGTGCAGGCACACCAGGTGGCGATTGGCGTGACCAACCCCGGCGAGGTCATTGCCAGCGAACACTTGCCACGCCTGTTTGAACGTTTCTACCGCGTGGATGCATCGCGCAGCAACAGCGGCGCCAATCACGGATTGGGGCTGGCCATCGTCAAGGCGATTGCGTTGATGCATGGGGGGGATGTGTTTGTGCGTAGTGAAGGCGGTGGCAATACGTTTGGTATCACCCTGCCGATCTAAACAACTCGGTCAAAATGTGGGAGCTGGCTTGCCTGCGATAGCATCACCACGGTAGGCCTGGCATACCGAGGTGTCTGCATCGCAGGCAAGCCAGCTCCCACAGAAGATCCCATGGCCCTCACTGTTGCGATTTGGGCAATAGTTATTATCTTGTTACACTCTGTATCGCACCGCTCTCCTGCGTTACTTTGACGCATCGATGAGCGCGACGGCAAAGACAGCTGACCACTCACCCGAATTTCCCTCGACTTATTTCCAGGGCTCTACACTGGGAATCTGTCTTAAAGCCGCTGACTTCAGCGGCTTTTTTTTGCCGTGAAAAAAGGCCGGGCACACCCCACGACACTGGCCGTTCATGATTGACCAAAGGAGCTCCACCGGTGAAGAACTCGCTGACGTTCACCCCGTTATTCCTCACAATCGCAGCAACGATCATCCCGCTTGCCCACGCGGCAGACGCACCGCCCGTCGAAGGCTTTGTCGAGGGTTCACACCTCACGATCAACACCCGCAACTACTACATGAACCGCGACCGGCGCGACATCCACACCGATGACAGCAAGGAATGGGGCCAGGGCTTTATCGGGACCTTCGAATCCGGCTACACCCAGGGCACCGTCGGCTTCGGCCTGGACGTCAATGCCATGCTCGGCCTCAAGCTCGACGGCGGTGGTGGTACGGATGGTTCCAGCATCCTTCCGTACGGCAGCGGCAACGGCAAAGCGCCGGGTTCGTTCTCGACGGCTGGCGGCACCTTGAAGCTGCGCGCCTTCGACACCGAACTGAAAGCCGGCGACCTGTTCCTCAACAACCCAGTGATCGCCGGCGGCATGACGCGCATGTTGCCGCAGACTTTCCGTGGCGTGAGCCTGACCAACCACAGCTTTGACGGCTGGATGATCGAAGGTGGCCAGGCCAGTTTCACCAAGCTCTACAACCAGAGCGGCCATCGGCGCATCGGCACCAGCTACGGCACGCTGCCCGCCAACACCGACAGCCAGCACCTGGACTGGGCTGGCGTATCGTTCAGCGGGATCGAGGGGCTGACCAGCAACCTGTACGCCTCCGAACTCAAGGACGTCTGGCACCAGTATTACTACGACCTGGAATACACCTACGCCCTGAACGACCTGGTCAGCCTGACCCCCGGCCTGCACTACTACCATACCCAGGACACCGGCCAATCGCTGCTGGGGGATATCGACAACAACACCTACAGCCTGCATTTCACCGTGGGCGTGGGCAACCACAGCGTCACGGCGACTTATCAGCGGGTCAATGGCAACACGCCGTTCGACTACATCACCCAGGGCGACAGCGTGTACCTGGACAACTCCCAGCAGTACTCGGATTTCAACGGGCCCAATGAGCGCTCCTGGAAGCTCAAGTACGCCTACGACTTTGCCGGCCTCGGCGTGCCCGGCCTGACGTCCGCCGTGTCCTACATCAGCGGCAAGACCGACCTGACCAAGGTCGACCCCAACAGTCGCGGCTACAGCAACTGGTACAGCGCCGATGGCAAGGATGCCAAGCACTGGGAGCGCGATATCGACCTGAAATATGTGGTGCAGGGCGGCAAGGCCAAGGACTTGGCCGTGCGCCTGCAATGGGCGACCAATCGCGGCGGCAATGGCTACTCGGCGGTGGACCGGGATGTGGATGAATACCGCGTGATCGTGGACTACCCGATCAACGTGTTCTGAGTACAGGTAGGAGCGAGCTTGCTCGCGAAAAACGTTAACGATAACGCGTGCTTCCTGAATAAACGCGGCGTCTGTGAGTTTTTCGCGAGCAAGCTCGCTCCTACAGCCATATTTAAGAGTTGCTACTACGCTAAGGGCATTCTCAACGCAGAAGTGTGCCCGATGAGTTCAAGCCCTACCCGCCCCAACCGCCGCCCGGAGCGCCTGCTGATCCTGGGGAGTACGCTCACAGTGTTGCTGATCGTGGGGGTCGTCACTGCGCTGCTGATTCGTGAACATGCCAACACCCTGCAGACGGCCAAGCGCACCGCCAATACCATCACTCAATTGATCGACGCGGACGTGCTGCGCAATGTCGAACTTTACGACATGGCCCTCAAAGGCTTGATCAGCGCCACCGAGCGCACCGACCTGCAAGACGTTTCAGAGAGCATCAGGCACTTGGTGCTGTTTGATCGTTCCGCAGCGGCGCCCTACAAGGGCGATATCCTGCTGTTGGACCCGGCCGGCGAGGTGATTGCCGATTCGTCCCTGCTCACGCCAAAGCTGGGTAACTTTGCCGATCGGGACTATTTTCAGGCGCACCGCACCAACCCCGACCTGGGCTTGTATATCAGCCGCCCGTTCATGGCGCGCTGCCAGTGTGCCGACCCCTGGCGCATCGCGTTCAGCCGTCGCGTTTCGTCACCGGATGGGCGTTTTCTGGGAGTGGCGGTCGCGTCCATGCGCCTGTCGTACTTTCATCAGTTGTTCAGCAGCTTGAACATCGGCAGCAACAGCACCATCAACCTGCTCAACCACCAAGGCATCCTGCTGGCGCAAGAGCCTCTGCTGGAAGCAGATATCGTCGACAAGGACCTGAGCCAGCGCCCGAATGTGGCGCGCATGCTGCGCGAACGGGACGGCAGCTTCCAAAGTATCTCCAGTGTCGATCGCCAGGCACGGCTCTACAGTTTTTCGAATGTGGGCAACTTGCCGCTGATCGTGGCGGTGGCCTTGTCCAGCGATGAAATGTTCGCACCCTGGCGGCGTGCGGCGTGGCTGGTCAGCATCGCGACCGGAGTGTTGTGCGTGGGCCTGTTGTGGCTGACTTGGGCACTGTGCATGGAGTTGCGCCGCCGCCATCGGGCTGAACAGGTGCTGTCAGAACTGGCAGCCACCGACGCCCTTACCGGCCTGGCCAACCGTCGCACGCTGGACGAACGCTTGCGGCTGGAATGGGACCGGGCACAACGCTCCACCGAGTCGTTGAGCGTACTGATGATCGATGTGGACCACTTCAAGGCCTTCAACGACCGCCATGGTCACCAGGGCGGCGATGAGGCGTTGCGTGCAGTCGCGCATGTGATCGCCAGCCATATCCGCCGCCCTGCCGACCTGGCGGCGCGTTATGGCGGTGAAGAGTTCGCGGTGGTGCTGCCCAATACCGACGCCAAGGGCGCGTGGGTGATCGCCGAGCATATCCGCAAGGGGGTCCAGCACTTGCCGAGAGTGGCCGGGGATGAGCAACCGATCACCGTAAGCATCGGCCTGAGTACCTGGCAGAAGCACAGCCGTATTTCCCTTGAAGACCTGCTGCTCAAGGCTGACCAGGCGTTGTATCAGGCCAAGCACAGCGGCCGTAACCGGATAGTGGATGTTTCAAAAACCTCAAACTGATGAGGTCAGGTGTGGGAGCTGGCTTGCCTGCGATGGCGGTGGGTCAGCTACCTATAAGCTAACTGGCAGGCCGCTATCGCAGGCAAGCCAGCTCCCACATTTGAATCTTCGCCGGGCATAAAAAAAGGCCACCCGAAGGCAGCCTTTCAAAACTAAAGAAAGAGAGTTGTTACTTACACCGCCGCAACGGGACGCATGTAAGAGATCGGTGCGGTGCTGGCATCTTCGAAGGTCACGACTTCCCAAGCGTCTGTCTGCTCAATCAACTTGCGCAGCAGCTGGTTGTTAAGGGCGTGGCCCGACTTGAAGCCTTTGAACTCGCCTATCAGGCTATTGCCCAGCAGGTAGAGGTCACCGATTGCATCGAGGATCTTGTGCTTCACGAATTCGTCTTCATAGCGAAGGCCGTCTTCGTTCAGTACACCATCCGCGTCGACCACAATGGCATTTTCCACGCTGCCGCCGAGTGCGAGGTTGTGCTTGCGCAGGTACTCGATGTCACTCATGAAACCAAAGGTGCGGGCGCGGCTGACTTCTTTTACGAACGAAGTGCTGGAAAAATCCACGCTTGCACTTTGGGTGCGGTCACGGAATACCGGGTGATCGAAATCGATCTCAAAGCTCACTTTAAAGCCTTCGAACGGGACGAAGGTGGCGCGCTTGTCGCCGTCTTCTACTGTCACTTCCCGCAGAATGCGAATGAACTTCTTGGCTGCGTCCTGTTCTTCCAGGCCGGCAGATTGAATCAAGAATACGAAGGGGCCAGCGCTGCCATCCATGATCGGGACTTCGGACGCGGAGAGCTCGACGTAGGCGTTATCGATGCCCAGGCCAGCCATGGCCGAGAGCAAGTGCTCCACCGTGTCCACTTTGACGTCACCGTTGACCAATGTGGTCGACATAGTGGTTTCGCCAACGTTTTCCGCGCGAGCAGGAATCTGCACCACAGGGTCCAGGTCGGCACGCACAAACACGATGCCGGTGTCGACAGGTGCAGGCTTGAGGGTCAGGTATACCTTCTCCCCGGAGTGCAGACCTACACCTGTGGCACGAATAATATTCTTCAGGGTGCGTTGTTTAATCATGGCTTGGACCGCTTCAGCGCAAATTGCGAACTGGTATCAACAAAGGCTGGCGATAATAGCAGACCAGACCTTTGCTGAACACCAATCACCTTCATAGCCCTGATACATTCCATTAATCGGCCTGACGACGCAGGAATGCCGGGATGTCCAGGTAGTCCAGGTCATCTTGCGGATTCGGGCTACGGGACGCCGCAGCACCGGCCTGAGCCTGGTTGCGCATCACGGTCGGACGGTCCAGGTCACGGTAGTTGACCGACGGCAGTTCCTGGCGAGCAGGGGCTGGAGCGGCAGCTGCCTGGCTGGCCTGGCTGGTGTGCAGGGTGTTGTCGATGACCTTCACAGGCTTCTCGATTTTCGCACCCAGGCCGGTAGCAACCACGGTTACATGCAGCTCATCGCGCATGTCCGGATCGATAACGGTACCGACTTTGACCATGGCGTGCTCGGAAGCGAAGGCTTCGATGATGCTACCCACGTCGGAGTACTCACCCAGGGACAGGTCGGGACCGGCGGTGATGTTCACCAGGATGCCGCGTGCGCCTTGCAGGTTCACGTCTTCGAGCAACGGGTTGCGGATGGCCGCTTCGGTGGCTTCGCGTGCACGGTTCGGACCGCTGGCGCAGCCAGTGCCCATCATCGCCATGCCCATTTCGCTCATGACAGTACGTACGTCGGCAAAGTCGACGTTGATCATGCCTGGGCGCTTGATGATGTCGGAGATACCGCGAACGGCACCGGCCAGTACATCGTCAGCCTTGGCGAAGGCGGACAGCAGGCTGGCATCCTTGCCCAGGATGGTCAGCAATTTCTCGTTGGGGATGGTGATCAACGAGTCGACGCTTTCAGACAGCAGACGGATACCTTCGTCGGCGATCTGCATGCGCTTGCGGCCTTCGAACGGGAACGGACGCGTCACGACAGCAACGGTCAGAATCCCCATTTCCTTGGCCACTTCGGCAATGATCGGGGCCGCACCGGTACCGGTACCGCCGCCCATGCCAGTGGTGATGAACACCATGTTGGTGCCTTGCAGCACTTCGGCAATACGCTCGCGGTCTTCCAGGGCGGCTTGACGGCCAACTTCCGGATTGGCGCCAGCGCCGAGGCCTTTGGTCACCGCGGTGCCCAATTGCAGGATGGTCCGGGCGCCGATGCTTTTGAGCGCCTGGGCATCAGTGTTGGCGCAGATGAACTCAACGCCTTCAATGTTGCTCTTGACCATGTGGTTGACAGCGTTGCCGCCGCCACCGCCGACACCGATTACTTTGATAACCGGGCTAGCGGGGATGTTGTCTACGAGTTCGAACATGTTCCCTCTCCTTTCATTTTCTCTAGTTTTTTCGCCTACTGCTTATTGCGGGTGTTGCGGTGTCGCGGTAAATCTTTAGAAATTGCCTTTTACCCAAGCCTGCAGCCGCTCGAACAATGGCGCTTTCGCCTCGTCGTCGCTGCGGTAGCTGTCACGGATGCTCGGGCCCGACAGGGAAATGCCGTCGGTCTGCTTTTGCAGCCCGTACAACAGCAAGCCCACACCGGTGGAATAAATCGGGTTACGCACCACGTCGCCCAGGCCCTTCACGCCATGGGGCACGCCCAGGCGCACCGGCATGTGGAAGATCTCTTCGGCCAATTCGACCGCGCCTTCCATCTTCGAGGTGCCACCGGTCAGCACGATGCCGGCCGGGATCAAATCTTCGTAGCCGCTGCGGCGCAGTTCAGCCTGGATCAGGGTGAACAGTTCGTCGTAACGTGGCTCGACCACTTCGGCCAGGGCCTGGCGCGACAGCTCGCGAGGTGGACGATCACCCACGCTTGGCACCTTGATGGTCTCGCCGGCACCGGCCAGCTTGGCCAGGGCGCAGGCGTAGCGGATCTTGATTTCTTCGGCGTACTGGGTCGGTGTGCGCAGCGCCATGGCGATGTCGTTGGTGACCTGGTCGCCGGCAATCGGGATCACGGCGGTGTGACGGATCGCACCCTCGGTGAAGATCGCGATGTCGGTGGTGCCGCCGCCAATGTCCACCAGGCACACGCCCAGTTCTTTTTCGTCGTCGGTCAGGACCGAGTAGGCCGAGGCCAACTGCTCGAGAATGATGTCGTCGATTTCCAGGCCGCAGCGGCGCACGCATTTTTCAATGTTCTGTGCGGCGTTGACGGCGCAGGTCACCACGTGGACCTTGGCTTCCAGGCGAACGCCCGACATGCCCAGGGGCTCGCGCACGCCTTCCTGGTTGTCGATCACGTAGTCCTGCGGCAGGGTGTGCAGCACGCGCTGGTCCGCCGGGATCGCCACGGCCTGGGCAGCGTCGAGGACGCGCTCAAGGTCGGCCGAGCTGACTTCACGGTCGCGGATCGCCACGATGCCGTGGGAGTTCAGGCTGCGGATGTGGTTGCCAGCCACGCCGACGAACGCCGAGTGAATCCGGCAACCGGCCATCAGCTGCGCTTCTTCGATGGCGCGCTGGATCGATTGCACGGTGGACTCGATGTTCACCACCACGCCCTTCTTCAGGCCCCGGGACGGATGCGTGCCAATACCGACGATTTCGATCGCGCCGTCTTCCCCGACCTCGCCCACCAGCGCCACCACCTTGGAGGTGCCGATATCGAGACCGACGATCATTTTGCCGCTTTGCACGTTTGCCATGGGTCCTGCCTCTTCTTAATTCTTCGCGACAGCGGGTTGTGCTGCCGTGGGCGCAGCCGGTGTACGCCAGCCGACGGCCAGGCCGTTGGCGTAACGCAGGTCGACGCTCGCAATGTTCGTAATCTGTTCTTTCAAGGTTTTTTCATAGATGGCAATAAAGCGGCGCATCTTTTCCACCAAGCGGTCGCGTCCCAGCAACAACTCGATGCCCGGGCCGGAACTGCCTGCCCCGGTCGTCAAAAACCAGCTGCCCCGCTCACGCAATTCCAGGCGTGCAATGGAGAAGCCCAGTGGCCGCAGCATCTGGCTCAAGGCCTGGTACTGCTGCATCACTTGCTGCTGCGCCCGCTGCGGCCCGAACAGCTGCGGCAGGTGTTCATAGTTGGCCAGCTCACGCGGAGTGAACGCCTGGCCCTGGTTGTTCAACAGCGCTTCATCGCCCCAACGGGCCACGGGCAGTTGTTCTTCCAGGCGAATCGTGACCTGGTCCGGCCATACTCGGCGAACTTCGGCGTGGGCGATCCACGGCATCTGTTCCAGCTCCGAGCGCATGCCGGCCAGGTCGATGGTAAAGAAGCTCGCCGCCAGGTATGGGCCGATGCGCTGCTGTACCGCTTGCTGGCTGATGTAGCTCAAGTCGCCCTGCACGCTGATCTTGGTGATCGGCCGGTCGGCATACGGCAACAGACGCTGCGCGCCTTCGTACGTGCCAAAGCCCAGCACCACCAGCAGCACCGGCCAGAACAGCGCCTTGATAAAACCAAAGTTGGCTTTTGGCAGGCGCGCCGACATCGGCTCTTTAGCCACCATTCGGCTTGCACCCCGTGGCACCGGCTTGCGGCTCGGTGCTCGTGGGGGCTGATGACGAAGCGATGCGCCGTTCATGTGTTTAGCCTCTTGGCTCAATGCTGTCGGCCAGGATCGCCAGCACTAACTGCTGGAAATCCAGACCGGCGGCACGGGCTGCCATGGGAACCAGGCTGTGGTCGGTCATGCCCGGTGCGGTGTTGACTTCAAGGAACCAGAAATTCCCTTGGTCATCCTGCATCACGTCTGCCCGCGCCCAACCGGCGATACCCAGCGCCTCACAGGCTTTCGCCGTGAGGTCCATCAATTCCTGTTCCTTGGTTGCTTCGAGCCCACACGGGATCCGGTACTGAGTATCGGAAGCCAGGTACTTGGCGTCGTAGTCATAAAAGGTGTGGGGCGTGCCCAAAGCGATGGGCGGCAATACCTGTCCACGCAGGGTGGCGATGGTGTACTCGGGACCGGAAATCCACTGTTCCACCAACACTTGCGAATCGTAGGTACTTGCCGCTTTCCATGCGTCGATCAATTCGGCGGCCGAGTTCACTTTGGCCATGCCGATACTGGAGCCTTCATGGGCTGGTTTGACGATCAAAGGCAGGCCCAGTTCCTTGGCCGCAGAAATACAATCGTCTTCACTGCACAGTACGGCGTGACGTGGGGTCGGAATGCCCAGGCTGTGCCACACCTGCTTGGTGCGCAACTTGTCCATCGCCAAGGCCGACGCGAGGATGCCGCTGCCGGTGTAAGGGATGCCGGCGCATTCGAGCAGGCCCTGCATGCTGCCGTCTTCACCGCCGCGGCCGTGAAGAATGAGAAAGGCACGGTCGATCTTCTCGGCCTGCAGGCGGGCAAGGAAGTCATCGCCCACATCGATACCGAACGCGTTCACGCCAGCACTTTGCAGCGCCTCAAGCACCGCATTGCCGGACTTGAGCGACACTTCGCGCTCGGCGCTCTTGCCGCCGAACAACACGGCCACGCGACCGAAGTCGGCAGGCGCAAGGGTGGAAAACAGGGAGCCGTAATCAGTGGTCATTTCGACTTCCCCTTGGCGGCGGCTGCAAACAGCGGGCTCGCCAGCAATTTGGGCGCAAGGCCACCGATATCACCGGCCCCCTGGCACAGCAGGATGTCACCAGCACGCAACAGCGGCTTGACGATAGGCGCCAGGTCCACACCACGCTCGATGTAGATCGGGTCCAACTGGCCGCGCTGGCGGATGCTGTTGCACAGCTTGCGGCTGTCAGCGCCCGGGATCGGTTCTTCACCGGCCGGGTAGACTTCCATCAGCAGCAGCACGTTGGCATCGGCCAGTACATTGACGAAATCGTCGTACAGGTCGCGGGTGCGGCTGTAGCGGTGCGGCTGGTACACCATCACCAGCCGGCGCTCCGGCCAGCCGCCGCGCACGGCCTTGATAACCGCCGCAACTTCGGTCGGGTGGTGGCCGTAGTCGTCCACCAGCATCACGTCACCACCTTCAACCGGCAGTTGGCCGTAGACCTGGAAGCGACGGCCCACACCGGCAAAGCGCGACAGGCCCTCGACGATGGCTTCATCGCTGACGCCTTCATCGGTGGCAATGCAGATGGTCGCCAAAGAGTTCAGCACGTTGTGGTTGCCCGGCATGTTCACCGACACGTCCAGCGGCTCGCGATCGGGGCGCAGCACGGTGAAGAAGGTTTGCATGCCTTCCTGGCGCACATTGATTGCGCGCACGTCGGCGTCTTCGCTGAAGCCGTAGGTCACGGTAGGGCGTTTGACCTGGGGCAGGATTTCACGCACCACCGGGTCGTCCAGGCACACCACCGCCAACCCGTAGAACGGCAGGTTGTGCAGGAAGTCGACGAAGGTTTTCTTCAACTTGTTGAAGTCGCCGTCGTAGGTCGCCATGTGGTCTTCGTCGATGTTGGTGACGACGGCGACCAGCGGTTGCAAGTGCAGGAAGCTCGCGTCACTTTCATCGGCTTCGGCGATCAGGTAGCGGCTGGTACCCAGTTGGGCATTGGTGCCAGCTGCATTCAGGCGGCCACCGATGACGAAGGTCGGGTCCAGGCCACCGGCGGCGAACACCGAGGCGATCAGGCTGGTGGTGGTGGTCTTGCCATGGGTACCGGCCACGGCGATGCCGTGGCGATAGCGCATCAGCTCGGCAAGCATCTCGGCACGCGGTACCACAGGGATACGGCGCTCAAGGGCGGTGGCCACTTCCGGGTTGGACGTGTTCACGGCGCTGGACACCACCAGCACGTCAGCCTCGGCGGCGTTCTCGGCACGGTGGCCGATGAAGATCTGTGCGCCAAAGGACTTCAGGCGCTCGGTGACCGGCGACTCTTTCAAGTCCGAGCCGGACACCTGGTAGCCCAGGTTCAGCAACACTTCGGCAATCCCGCACATGCCCACGCCACCGATACCGACGAAGTGAATACGACGGATGCGGCGCATCTCGGGTTGCGGCATGGCTTTCTGATTCTCAACCATGGGCCACCTCCAGGCAGATATCGACCACGGTGCGGGTTGCGTCAGGTTTGGCCAGGCGGCTTGCGGTGCTCGCCATGCTGTTGAGTCGTTCCGGTTGCATCAAAACCTCGGTCAGGCGTGCGGCCAAATCGGCGGCGCCAGTCGTTCTTTGCGGCAGCAGGAAGGCAGCGCCCTCCCCGGCCAAATATTCGGCGTTACGGGTCTGGTGATCGTCGATGGCATGGGGCAAAGGCACCAGCAAGGACGGCAGACCGGCGGCCGCCAGTTCACTGACGGTCAGCGCACCAGCGCGGCAGACCACCAGGTCGGCCCAGCCATAGGCTTGGGCCATGTCTTTGATGAAGGGCTGTACATCGGCCTCTACACCGGCCTCGCGATAACGCGCGGCGGTGACTTCATCGTGGTTCTTGCCGGCCTGGTGGAAGATCTCCGGGCGCACATCCTCAGGAAGTTGCGCAACGGCTTCAGGCAGCAATTTATTCAGTGGCTCGGCACCCAGGCTTCCGCCCAGGATCAGCAGGTGAGCCTTGCGCCCCGCCAGCGCGTCACGCGCAATGGCCATGAACAGCTCGGTACGCACCGGGTTACCGGTGGTGCGAAGCTTGTCGGAGGCGGCGAAGGTTTTCGGAAAGGCTTCACACACCCGCGCGGCCAATGGCACCAGCAGGCGGTTGGCGGTACCGGCGACGGCGTTCTGTTCATGGACGATCACCGGCACGCCCGCGAGTTTCGCCGCAACGCCACCAGGGCCGGTCACATAACCACCAAAGCCAAGCACACACACCGGCTTCAACTCGCGAATGATCTTGCGCGCCTGCATGACCGCCTTGAGCAACACGAACGGCGCCTTGAGCAATGACAACTTGCTCTTGCCGCGCAACCCGGTGACGTTGATCAAATGCAGCGGCAAACCGGCATTGGGCACCAATTCGTTTTCGATGCCACGGGGCGTACCCAGCCAGTGCACGGTGTAGCCACGGTTCTGGAATTCACGGGCGCAGGCCAGGGCCGGGAACACATGCCCCCCGGTACCGCCCGCCATGATCAGCACGTTAGCGCCCATGGGTCGGCTCCTCGGCGAAGTCGCTCTCGCTGAACTCCATCTCTTCGCTGCCCAGGTGGGTGCGACTCTCCCACTCGATACGCAGCAACAACCCGAGACAGGCGCAGCAAATCACCAACGAGCTGCCGCCGTAACTGAGGAACGGCAAGGTCAAGCCCTTGGTCGGCAGCAGGCCGACGTTCACACCGATGTTGATCAGGAACTGGCCGATCCACAGGAAGGCCAATCCATAGGCAACGTAGGCGGCGAAGAACTGCTTGGCCTTCTCTGCCCACAAGCCGATGTACATGGCGCGCACGCAGACGAATACAAACAATGCCACGGTGCACAGCGAACCCACCACACCCAACTCTTCGGCCAATACCGAGAACACGAAGTCGGTGTGGGCTTCCGGCAGGTAGAACTGCTTCTGCACACTGTTGCCCAGGCCCACACCCAGCCACTCGCCGCGACCGAAGGCAATCAGCGCCTGGGTCAACTGGTAGCCGGAGCCGAACTGGTCGGACCAGGGGTCGGTAAAAGTAATCAGACGCGCCATCCGGTAGGGTTGCGCCTGCACCAGGATGGTCACGGCCGCGACTGCCAGCACCACCATCAAGGTGAAGCGGAACAGCCCGACCCCACCCAGGAACAGCATGGCCGCCGCAGCGCCCATCATGACCACCGTGGCGCCGAAGTCGGGCTCCATCAGCAGCAGGCCAGCCATGGGCAGCAGCACGATGAACGGCTTGAAGAAGCCCATCCAGCTTTCGCGTACTTCTTTCTGACGGCGCACCAGGTAACCGGCGAGGTAGATCACCACGAACACCTTGGCGATTTCCGAAGGCTGCACGTTGAACGCGCCGAAGCCGATCCAGCGCATCGAACCGTTCACCTCGCGGCCGATGCCGGGCACGATCACCATGACCAGCAAGCCGAACGCACCGATCAGCATCAGCCAACCCAGACGCTGCCAGGTGGCAATCGGAATCATCATGGTGACAATGCAGGCGCCCAGGCCGATCACCAGGTACACCAGGTGGCGGATCATCATGTACAGCGTGTTGCCCGACTGCACGGCGGCCACTTCGGAGGACGCTGAAGTGATCATCACCAGGCCCAGGCCGAGCAGCGCCAGGCAACCGGCGAGCATTGGGAAATCAAGGTCAATGCCGCGCCCGGTAATGATCGGCGACGGGTATGGCTTGATGATGTTTCTCAGGTTGAGGCTCATGCCAAAGCCTCCACGGCGCGGGCGAACAGTTGGCCGCGCTCTTCATAGTTCTTGAACATGTCGAAGCTGGCGCAGGCGGGCGACAGCAACACCGCATCGCCAGGCTGGGCCAGGGCTTTGCACTGGGCAATGGCGTCGTTCAGGGAAGCTGCGCGTACTTGCGGTACAGCGTCACCGAGGGCGGCGGCGATCAGGTCCGAATCGCGGCCCATCAGCACCACGGCGCGGCAATGGGCGGCCACTGGCGCTTTAAGGTCCTTGAAGTCGGCACCCTTGCCATCACCACCGGCGATCAGCACCAGCTTGCCGTCGATATCGGCCCCCAGGCCTTCGATGGCCGCCAGGGCTGCACCGACATTGGTGGCTTTGGAGTCGTTGTAATAGCTGACGTCATTGAGGTCGCGCACCCACTGGCAGCGATGCTCAAGCCCGGCAAAGGTGCGCAGGCTCGCGAGCATGGCGTCGAACGGCAGGCCAACCGCGTGACCGAGCGCCAAGGCCGCCAGGGCATTGGACTGGTTGTGTGCGCCACGGATTTTCAGTTCGCGTACCGGCATCAGGTTCTGGAATTCGAACGCCAGGTACTTCTCGCCGTTCTCTTCACGAATGCCGAAGCCTTTGAAGTCCGGTTTGCCCAGGCCGAAGGTCCAGCAGGGCATGCCCTCGCCTATCAGCGGACGGCTCAGGGCATCCTGACGGTTGACGACAAATTGCCTGGCGCCACGGAAGATCCGGTGCTTGGCCAGGTGATAAGCCGGCAGGCCGCTGTAGCGGTCCATATGGTCTTCGCTGACGTTCAATACCGTCGCCACTTCAGCGCCCAGGTCGTGGGTGGTTTCCAGCTGGAAGCTCGACAATTCCATCACGTACAACTCGACGTCGTCGCTGAGCAAATCCAGCGCCGGCACGCCAAGATTGCCGCCGACGGCCACACGCTTGCCCGCCGCAGCCGCCATCTCGCCGACCAGAGTGGTGACGGTGCTTTTCGCATTGGAGCCGCTGATGGCCACGATCGGCGCCTTCGCGTTGCGTGCGAACAGGTCGATATCGCCAGACAGCTTCACGCCACGGGCCGCAGCCGCTTGCAGGGCCGGTGTCGCCAGGGCCAGGCCCGGGCTCACGTAGAGCTCGTCGGCACGGCACAGAAACTCGACATCCAGCTCGCCACAACGCACTTCCACGTGCGGGTAGTCACGGCGCAGCGTGACCAGCTCCGGTGGATTTTCCCGCGTATCGGCCACGGCAAACGACGTGCCCCGGTTCGCCAGGAAGCGAACCAGGGACATGCCGCTCTTGCCGAGGCCGACAACGATGCGGAAGTGGTCTGAAGCGATCAGGGACACTCGTTTCTACCTCAGTTTCAGGGTGGCAAGGCCGACCAGTACCAGAATCACGGTGATGATCCAGAAGCGGACAATCACGCGTGGCTCAGGCCAGCCCTTGAGTTCAAAGTGGTGGTGAATCGGCGCCATGCGGAACACACGACGCCCGGTCAACTTGAAGGACGCCACCTGGATGACCACCGACAGGGTTTCCATCACGAACACACCGCCCATGATGAACAGCACGATTTCCTGGCGAACGATCACCGCGATGGTGCCCAAGGCTGCGCCCAGCGCCAGTGCGCCGACGTCGCCCATGAAGACTTGTGCCGGGTAGGTGTTGAACCACAGGAACCCCAGGCCGGCACCGATCAAGGCGCCGCAGAACACGATCAACTCACCGGCGCCCGGTACATAAGGGATCAGCAGGTATTCAGCGAATTTCACGTTACCGGAGAGGTAGCAGAAGATGCCGAGCGCGCCGCCCACCATCACCGTCGGCATGATCGCCAGGCCGTCGAGGCCATCGGTCAGGTTCACCGCGTTGCTGGAGCCGACGATCACGAAGTAGGTCAGCACCACAAAACCGACACCCAGTGGGATGCTCACATCCTTGAGCATCGGGATAATCAAGGTGGTTTCCACGGCACTTGGCGCGGTGGTGTACAGGAAGATCGCGGCGGCCAGGCCGAACACCGACTGCCAGAAATACTTCCAGCGGCTTGGCAGCCCCTTGGAGTTTTTCTCGATCACTTTGCGGTAGTCATCCACCCAGCCGATGGCACCGAACAGCAGGGTCACCAGCAACACCACCCACACGTAGCGGTTATGCAGGTCGGCCCAGAGCAAGGTGCTGACGCCAATGGACGACAGGATCAGCGCACCGCCCATAGTCGGAGTGCCGGACTTGGACAGGTGCGACTGCGGGCCGTCGTTACGAACCGATTGACCAATTTGCAGGTTCTGCAGGGTGCGGATCATCCACGGCCCCAGGAACAGTGACAAAGACAGCGCGGTCAGCACACCCAGGATCCCGCGCAGGGTCAGGTACTGGAAGACCGCGAAGCCTTTGTGGAACTGTTGCAGATACTCAGCCAGCAGCAGCAGCATTAATGTTTCTCCGTACTTGAGCCACACAAGGCTGCGACGACGTTTTCCATCACCGCGCTGCGCGATCCCTTGATCAAAATGGTTGTGTGTTTGTCATGTTCAGCCGCCGTCAACGCCTGGATCAGCTCGGCCTGGCTTGCGAAATGCCGCGCGCCAGGGCCGAAAGCGTTGACCGCATGGGCCATGTTCGTGCCAACGGCGTAGAGCGCATCCACTTTGCCGGCGGCATAGGCGCCGACTTCACGGTGGCCTTGTTCAGCCCAATCGCCCAACTCGCCGATATCGCCCAGCACCAGCACCTTGCGCCCATCGAAGCCTGTGAGCAGGTCCACAGCGGCATTGATGGAGGACGGGTTGGCGTTATAAGTGTCATCAATCACGCGCATGCCGTTGCCAGCCAGTTGCGCCACAGTGCGGCCCTTGACCGGCTGCACCGCGCCCAGGCCCGTGGCAATGCCGAACAGCGACACGCCCAGGGCATGGGCGGCAGCGGCGGCGGCCAAGGCGTTGGCGACGTTGTGGTTGCCCAGCAGGTTCAACTGCACGTGCTCATCACCTTGCGGGGTGTGCAAGGTGAAGGACGGGCAGCCACGGGCATCGACATTGATGTTGGAGGCGTGGAAATCGGCTGCGGCATTCAGCACTGCAAACGTCAGGACCTTGCGACCGGCGGCGCGTACACGCCAAGTCTCGAAGGCCTTGTCATCCAGGTTCAGTACCGCAGTGCCCGAGGCGTCGAGGCCCTCAAGGATTTCGCCCTTGGCTTCGACGATTTTTTCCGGGCCGCCGAACTCACCGACATGGGCGGTACCGGCGTTGTTGATGATCGCCACGTGAGGCTGGGTCAGCGCCACGGTATAGGCGATTTCGCCGATGCGCGAAGCCCCCAGTTCAATCACTGCCGCCGTGTGTTCCGGGGCCAGTTCGAGCAGGGTCAGCGGTGCGCCGAAATCATTGTTCAGGTTGCCACGGGTCGCGAGTACCGGCCCGCGCGTACGCAAGACGCCAGCAAGCAGTTCCTTGACCGTGGTCTTGCCGCTGGAACCGGTAATGGCCGCCACCGGCTTATCAAAAGCAGCACGGTTAAGCGCACCCAGTTGGCCCAGGGCCAGGCGGGTGTCGGCTACCAGCAATTGCGGCAAGGCAGAATCGGCCACTTCACGCTGCACCAAGGCACCGACGGCACCTTTGGCGGCAACGTCGTTGAGGTAGTCGTGACCATCGAAACGCGGGCCGGCCAGGGCGACAAACAGCTGCCCCGGCTGGATGTTACGACTGTCGATACTGACGCCAGTGAATGTGCAGTCGCTCGACAGCACACGGGCCGACAGGGACTGGGCCAGTTCGCTGAACGTCATCGCCTTAAGCATGGGCGACCTCCCAGGCGGTCAGGGCGTGATCCGCCTCGACCAGATCGGAGAAGGCATGGCGCTCACCGTTGATTTCCTGATAGTCCTCGTGGCCTTTACCCGCGAGCACCACTACGTCGTCCGCGCCGGCACCGGCGATCAACTGGGCAATGGCGGCGCCGCGACCAGCCACAAAAGTGACGTTGGAGGCGTCTTTGAAACCGACACGGATGTCGTCGAAAATCTGGCTCGGGTCTTCGCTGCGCGGGTTATCGTCGGTGACGAGTACGCCATCGGCCAAGCGCTCGACAATTTCGGCCATCAACGGGCGCTTGCCGCGATCGCGATCACCGCCGCAACCGAACAGGCAAAGCAGTTTGCCTTTGGCATGTGGGCGCAGCGCTTCGAGGACTTTTTCCAGGGCGTCCGGAGTATGGGCGTAATCGACCACCACCAGCGGTTGTGTACCGCCACCCAGGCGCTGCATGCGACCAGCCGGGCCTTCCAGCTTTGGCAGTACGCGCAGAATTTCATCCAGGGCATAGTCCAGGCCCAGCAGTGCACCGATAGCGGCGAGCACGTTGCTCAGGTTGAACCGCCCGAGCAAGGTGCTGCGCAAGTGGTGCTCGCCCTGCGGCGTCACCAATGTGGCGCGCACGCCTTCATCATTGAATTGGGCTTCGCGGCAATACAGGTAGGCACTGGCATCTTGCAGGCTATAGCTGATCAGGCGCGCGTCGCTCCCTTCGCCCGCCAGTTGGCGGCCGAATGCGTCGTCGAGGTTGACCACCCGGCACTTCAGGTCATTCCAGGCAAACAGCTTGGCCTTGGCGGCGGCGTACGCCTCCATGGTGCCGTGGTAGTCGAGGTGATCGCGGGACAGGTTGGTCATCACGGCCACGTCAAAAGCCAGTGCGGTGACGCGCCCTTGGTCCAGGCCATGGGAAGACACTTCCATGGCTACCGCCTTGGCACCGGCCTTTTTCAGGTCGGCCAGGGTCGCTTGTACGGCAATCGGGTTTGGCGTGGTGTGCAGGCCGCTTTGCAGCGCGCCATAGAAACCGGTGCCCAGGGTGCCGACGATGCCGCAGTGCTGACCCAGCAGGTCCAAAGCCTGGGCAACCAACTGGGTCACACTGGTCTTGCCGTTGGTGCCAGTCACGCCCACCAGGTTGAGTTGACGGCTCGGGTCACCGTAGAAACGCCCGGCGATGTCGGACAACTGCGCTGCCAGGCCCTTGACCGGAATCAACGGCACATCGGTGATCGGCAGCACGGTGGCGCCTTCCACTTCATAGGCGACCGCAGCCGCACCGCGTTGCAGGGCATCGGCGATATGCGCACGGCCATCGAGCTTGCCGCCAGGTACCGCCAGGAACAGGTCACCGGCGCGTACATTACGGCTATCCAGCGTCAGCTCACGAATAAGCAGATCGTGGCCGGCATGGGCAAAAATCTTGTTCAGGCTAAGAGACATCAGCCGCGCCCTCCATTGGCTTTAACAGCGGCAGCCGGTGGACCAGCGTTGGCTTGTTGCGTCGGCGGCAGGTTGTCCGGCGTGATATTCATCAAGCGCAGGGTGCCGGACATCACTTTGCTGAACACCGGCGCCGAAACCAGGCCACCGAAGTAGCCGGCTTTACTAGGCTCGTCGATGACCACGACGATGGCATAGCGTGGGTCGCTCATCGGGCCGAAGCCGGCGAACAACGAACGGTAGGAGTTTTCGGCATAGCCCTTGGTGCCCACCGAGGTCTTACGCGCCGTACCGGACTTGCCAGCAACGTGGTACGCCGGCACCTGGGCGCGGAATACGCCACGCGGTGCCTCGATCACTTGTTGCAGCATGCCTTGCATGGTCTTGGCGACGTTCTCCGGGATCACTTGGGTGGCTTTTGGCGCTTCGTCGACGTGGATCAGGCTCAGCGGAACCATACGGCCGTTATTGGCCAATACCGAGAACGCGTGGGCCAACTGGATGGCGGTCACCGACAGGCCGTAGCCATAGGAAAGCGTGGCAGTCTCGGCTTTTCTCCACTCGCGGTAGTTCGGCAGGTTACCGACTCGCTCGCCCGGGAAGTCGAGGCCGGTGGGTTGCCCCAGGCCGATCTTTTGCGCCAGGTGATAGATGGTCTCGCCGCCGATATCGAAAGCAACCTTGCTCATGCCGACGTTACTGGAGTTGATCAGGATGCCGGTCAGGTCCAGCACTGGCCCCTCGGTGCGGGACACGTCACGAATGGTGTACTTGCCCAACTGCAAGGTGCCTGGGTAAACCTCGACCTTGTCGCTGGGTTTCCAGCGGCCAGTTTCCAGGGCAGCGCTCATGGAGATGGCTTTCATGGTGGAACCGGGTTCGAACACGTCGATCATCGCGCGGTTACGCATCATCGCCGGCTGCAGGTTGCGGCGGTTGTTCGGGTTGTAGGTGGGCTGGTTGACCATGGCGAGGATCTCGCCAGTCTTCACATCCATGATCACCAGACTGCCGGCCTTGGCGCCGTTCTCGATGATCGCGTTACGCAGTTCGCGGTTGGCCAGGTATTGCAGGCGCAGGTCAATCGACAACGCCAAGGGCTTGCCAGCCTTGGCGTTCTTGGTGACCTGGACGTCCTTGATCAGCCTGCCGCGCCGATCCTTGATGACCTGGCGCTTGCCCGGAACCCCAGCCAGCCATTCGTCATAGGCCAGTTCGACCCCTTCGCGGCCGTGGTCATCGATGTCGGTGAAACCCACCATGTGCGCGGTGGTTTCACCGGCCGGGTAGAAACGCCGAAATTCCTCGATGCCGTAGACGCCGGGAATTTTGAGATCGAGCACTTGCTGGCCTTGCTCAGGGGTAAGCCCACGAACCAGGTAGATGAATTCTTTATTGGCCTGGGCTTCCAGGCGTTCGGTCAAGGCCTTGCGGTCCTGCCCGAGGGCAGCGGCCAGTTCAGGCCACTTGTCCTTGGCAACTTGCAGCTCTTTGGCGTTGGCCCACAGGGTGGTCACCGGGGTACTGACGGCCAGAGGCTCGCCGTTACGGTCGGTGATCAGGCCACGGTGTGCAGGAATCGGGATGTGCCGCAGGCTGCGAGCGTCACCCTGGCCGATCAGGAAGTCGCGGTCGACGACCTGAAGGTCGAAGATGCGCCAGACGATCGCGCCCACCATCAATGCCAGCAAGCCGAGCATCAGGCGAAAGCGCCATGGGTAGAGTGCCCCTTCGAGTTTCATCATGGCGCCACCATGCGAACTTCAGCCGCGCCTGGGATGTGCATCTTCAACTGTTCGGTAGCCAGCACTTCGATACGGCTGTGGGCCGTCCAGGTGCTTTGCTCAAGAATCAACCGGCCCCATTCTGCCTGGGCTTTGTCGCGCACGCTCAATTCCCCGTAAAGGGTATTGAGCAACTGACGGTTCCAGTGGGCGCTGTAGGACACCGCTATCGCGGACACCAGCACGCCGACAAACAGCAGCAACATAAAGAAGCTGCCGCCCGGGAGGGGCTTGGCGAAAAGCTTGCTCACCGCAATTTCTCCGCAACACGCATGACGGCGCTACGGGAACGTGGGTTGGCCTTGAGTTCGGCTTCGGAAGCGAACTGCGCTTTGCCATGGATTTTGATTTTCGGCACGAAGGCTTCGAAACGCACCGGCAGGTTACGCGGCAGGTTATCGGACTCGCCCTTTACCAGACGACGCATGAAGAGTTTGACGATCCGGTCTTCCAGGGAGTGGAAGCTGATCACCACCAGGCGACCGCCCACTTCCAGGGCGTCGAGCGCCGCCTCGAGGCCAGCCTCCAGATCGCCCAATTCGTTATTGACGTGAATGCGCAACCCTTGGAATGCGCGGGTGGCCGGGTTCTTGCCCTTTTCCCAGGCAGGGTTGGCGACCTTGAGCACTTCGGCCAGGTCAGCGGTGCGTTCGAACGGCTGGATTTCGCGGCGCTCGACCACGGCACGCGCCATTCGACCGGCGAAGCGCTCTTCACCGTATTCCTTGAACACACGGGCGATTTCTTCCACCGGCGCGGTGGCGATGAACTGTGCGGCACTGACCCCACGAGTGGGGTCCATACGCATATCGAGGGGGCCGTCGTTCATGAAGCTGAAGCCGCGCTCCGGGTCGTCGAGCTGTGGCGAAGACACGCCCAGGTCGAGCAGAACCCCGGCCACCTTGCCCGCCATACCGCGCTCGCCGACTTCGGCGCCCAGCTCGGCAAAGCTGCGCTGCACAACGACAAAGCGGCCGTCTTCGGCCGCTAGCGCTTGCCCGGTGGCAATCGCTTGAGGGTCTTTGTCGAACCCGAGGAGTTTGCCGTCGGACCCGAGCTGGCTGAGTATCAACCGGCTATGCCCGCCCCTGCCGAATGTGCCATCGACATAGCAGCCATCGGCACGTACGGCGAGAGCCTCAACGGCTTCGTCAAGCAGTACGGTGATGTGGTTAAAGCCGCTATCAATAGTCACAGGATCAAATCACGCAGTTCATCAGGCATGGCGCCCGGTTGTTGAATAGCAGCCAGGTCCGCTGCAGACACAGCATCCCAGGCATCTTCGTCCCACAATTGGAACTTGTTCAGCTGGCCTACCAGCATTGCGCGCTTGTCGAGCCTGGCGTACTCGCGCAGTCGCGGCGGCACCAGGAAACGACCGCTGCCATCGAGCTCAAGGTCGACGGCATTACCGATCAGCAAACGCTGGAGGCGGCGGTTTTCTTCACGCAATGAAGGCAGCGCGCGCAACTTGGTTTCAATCAACTCCCACTCATCGAGAGGGTAAACACATAAACAGGGGTCAACGGCGTCAATCGTGATGATTAACTGCCCTGAACTTCGCGAAATGAGCTCGTCACGATACCGGCTCGGCATGGCGAGACGGCCTTTTGCATCGAGACTGATAGCGTTAGCTCCGCGAAACACAGATGCGTTTCTCCAAATTTTAGCGTTTTACGTTCAAAAAACCCACTTTGTGCCACTTTCCGCCACTTGCGCACACTATAGGAATGCGCCCACCACACCGTCAAGGCGCGTATTCAAGGAAAAGCCTTACAGAACGGAGATTTAGGAGTGCAAAAGGAGGAGAAACGAGAGTTTGGCGATGTTTTTGACTCAACAACGGCAAATGGCTCAGAGAGCTAGAGGCTAAAGTTAAAGTAATTTATTAAGAGTAAGATTTTTTTGGTATTACGAAGATGCATCTGCCAATGATTTGGCAGGGAGGGATTCTTGCGTTACTACCGGGTTTGCGCACGAGATTCGAACGCAAGGAAAAAAGGTGGAGAGTCGATCTGTAAGCCGGGTTCTGTCTTGAACAGTCATTCGTCTACGATGGCCATCACTGGACATCTTTAGCAACCTACCCGGTCCCAGCGCGGGCCACGCCTTGGGACCCTATTTGGTCTTGCTCCAAGTGGGGTTTACCTAGCCACGAACTGTTGCCAGTCGTGCGGTGCGCTCTTACCGCACCTTTTCACCCTTACCGGCACCGAAGTGCTTAGGCGGTTATTTTCTGTGGCACTTTCCGTAGGCTCACGCCTCCCAGGCATTACCTGGCACTTCGCCCTATGGAGCCCGGACTTTCCTCCCCCCCCTAATTTTCATAGAGGGCAGCGACTGTCCAATCGACTCTCCGCCGCGCAGGTTAACGGCACGGCGGCTTGAGGACAAGTATTAAAAGTGCGGCATTGCCATCACGTTCAGACGAAATACAGATTTGCCCCAGGAACTATTCGGCCTTCTGCTTATCGAGCGCGACCTGATACAACACGTTCTTGCGCACGCCGGTAATTTCCGCTGCCAGGGCGGCGGCGCGCTTGAGTGGCATTTCCTTGAGCAACAAATCGAGGACGCGCATGGCCTCGCTGCCCACCGCATCTTCATTCTCCGGCGCGGTCCAGCCTGCTACCAGCACCACGCATTCACCACGTTGTTGATTGCTGTCGCCCTCGACAAACGCTCGCAGCTCCTCCAGCGGCAACCCCTTGAGGGTTTCGAAGGTCTTGGTCAACTCTCGGGCCAGCAAGGCCAGGCGCTCACCGCCGAACACCAGCTCCATGTCTTGCAGGCATTCAAGGATACGATGCGGAGCCTCATAGAAGATCAAGGTGCGCGGTTCTTCTTTAAGTGCCTGCAGACGCGCCCGACGCCCTACAGCCTTGGCGGGCAGGAAGCCTTCGAAGATAAAGCGGTCCGAGGGCAACCCGGCGGCCGATAATGCAGCAATCAGCGCGCAGGCTCCCGGAACAGGCACTACATTGATACCTGCGGCACGGGCCTGGCGGACCAAGTGGTAACCAGGATCGGAAATCAGGGGCGTGCCCGCGTCGGAAATCAGCGCGACGTCATCACCCGCCAAAAGACGTGTGATAAAGCGGCTACCCTCTTCACGTTCGTTGTGTTCGTGGCAGGCCGCTAATGGCGTGCTGATACCAAAATGCTGCATCAACCGTTGGGAGTGCCGCGTGTCTTCTGCCGCGATCAATTTCACCTCGCGCAACACTTTCAGCGCCCGGGCACTGATGTCGTCCAGGTTGCCAATGGGCGTCGCCACCACAAAAAGCGAGCCAGCAGTGGAATTCAAAAGACCTGGAGCAGTCAAAGCGCACACCTCGATGGTTGGCAAAAGCCACATTGTAGCGCGTAGACGCCTTGAAAATATGCCATCACGGCCGATGCCGTTTCAGCCACCATTAGCTAAACACAACATTTGCACGACCTAAATCCACGGTTTAACGCCATGAACATCGCGCCTGGGCCAGTGCTTGGGTACACTTCCACGCTAATTTGATCGGTATCAGGAACACTTACATGATCGCTTGCCTGCGGCTGCTCTCCGCCCTCTGCCTCGCTGCCTTGCTGGCTGCTTGCGCCAGTTCGCCCTCCTCCAGTCTTGGCGAACTGCCACGCACGCCCGATGCCAGTATCGAGCAACTGCTCGAACAGGCGACGAACGCCAAGACGCCAGAAAAAGCCGCGTTGCTGCGCCTGAGCGCGGCGGACCTGGCTTACCAGCAGAACAACCCCGGCCGCTCCTCGCAGATCCTTGCGCAAGTGCCCCTGGACGCCCTGAAGCCAGCCGCGCAAGTATTTGCCAGCACCCTGGCCGCAGAACTGGCCATGGGGCGCAACCAGCCCAAGGCGGCTTTGGCAGCGCTGAACCACCCCAGCCTGCAAAGCCTGAAGGAACTGCCGACCGACCAGCAGATCCGCACCGGTACCGTACATGCACGTGCCTATGAAGCCGATGGGCAGACCCTCGCCGCCGCTCGCGAGCGGGTGTCCATGGCGCCCCTGCTGACGGGTGAGGCTGCCAACAGCAACCACGAGGCCATCTGGGTATTGATTGCCGCGTTGCCAGCCGAACAGCTGCAAGCCACTGGCAACCCGACACTCGATGGCTGGATCACCCTGGCCCAGGCGGTCAAGGGCGCCGGTACGCTGGAGCAACAACAAGCCGCCATCGACACCTGGCGCGCACAGAACCCGGGCCACCCGGCTGCAGTGCAACTGCCAGCGCCGCTGACCAAGCTCAAGGAACTGGCCAGCCAGCCCCTGAACAAGATCGCCCTGCTGCTGCCGCAGGAAGGGCCGCTGGCGGCTGTGGGCAAAGCGCTGCGCGAAGGCTTCATGGCGGCTCACTACCAGGCTGAACAAGCCGGGCAGAAGCCACCGGTCATCGAGTTCTATGACAGCTCGCGCCTGGGCTCCCTCGACGACTTCTACGCCAAGGCCCAGGCCGCCGGCGTGCAACTGGTGGTCGGCCCGCTGGAAAAACCGCTGGTCAAGCAACTCAGCGCACGCCCGCAGCTGCCGATCACCACCCTCGCCCTGAACTACAGCGAGACCGATCAAGGCCCGGCGCAGTTGTTCCAGTTCGGCCTGGCCGCTGAAGACGAAGCCCGCGAAGTGTCGCGCCGTGCACGTGCCGACGGCCTGCACCGTGCCGCCGCCATGGTGCCCCGTGGCGAATGGGGCGAGCGCGTCTACAAAGCGTTCCGCCAGGATTGGGAAGCCAATGGCGGCACTGTCATGGGCGTTGAATATGTCGATCAGCCTGTTGCCCTGGCCCAGCAGATCGCCGATCTGTTCCAACTGCGCAAGAGCGAAGGCCGCGCCAAGAGCCTGCAAAGCACAGTAGGCACCGACGTAGCCGCCCAGCCTTCGCGTCGCCAGGACATCGAGTTCATCTTCCTGGCTGTCACGCCACAACTGGCCCAGCAGATCAAGCCGACCCTGAACTTCCAATACGCCGGCGATGTGCCGGTGTACGCAACCTCCCACGTGTTCAGTGCCAGCGGTGACCGTAACCAGTACCTGGACATGACCAACGTGATGTTCTGCGAAACCCCCTGGTTGCTCAACACCACCGACCCACTGCGCAACCAGGTTGCGGCGCAATGGCCGCAAGCCAATGGCAGCCTGGGCCGCCTCTACGCAATGGGCGTCGATGCCTACCGCCTGGCACCACGCCTGGGCCAGCTCAAGGCACTGCCTGACACCCGTGTCGACGGCCTCTCGGGCAACCTGGGCATCAGCGCCAACCAGCGCGTGGACCGCCAGATGCCGTGGGCGAAGTTCGTCGGCGGCGAAATACAGCGCCTGCCCGATACCCCACGCTGATGCCCCAGCGGTCCAGCGCACAAAGCGGCAAGGATGCCGAACTGCATGCGCTCGATTACCTGCAACAACAGGGTCTGCGCCTTCTGGCGCAGAACTGGTTATGTAAACGCGGCGAGCTTGATCTGGTCATGCTTGACGGCGATACAGTAGTATTCGTCGAAGTCCGCTACAGAAAACACGCACAATGGGGTGGCGCGCTCGCCAGTATCGACGAGCGCAAGCGTCAAAAGCTGATACTCGCTGCGCAGTTTTTCCTGCAAAAAGAGCATCACTGGGCTGACCGCCCCTGCCGTTTCGATGTGGTTGCCATGGAAAGCACCCCGTCAGGCACAGCTGATCTGACCTGGCTTAAAAATGCCTTCGACAGCTGATTCGCCGGGCACCCTCACCACTCACTTTTGCTCTTTGCATTGCGGGCTGCACATTACCTGTGCCAAACAGCCGCGCTACTTAAGGTCACACAGATGGACATGCAATCCCGAATTCGCCAGCTTTTCCAGGCCAGCATCGACACCAAGCAACAGGCGATGGACGTACTTGCACCGCACATCGAGCAAGCCAGTCAGGTCATGGTCAATGCCTTGCTCAACGAAGGCAAAATGCTTTCGTGCGGCAACGGTGGTTCGGCCGGCGATGCCCAGCATTTTTCCTCCGAGCTGCTCAACCGTTTCGAACGCGAGCGCCCGAGCCTGCCGGCCATTGCATTGACCACCGACTCGTCGACGATCACTTCGATCGCCAACGACTACAGCTACAACGAAATCTTCTCCAAGCAGATCCGCGCCCTAGGCCAGCCGGGCGATGTATTGCTGGCGATTTCCACTAGCGGCAACTCGGCGAATATTATTCAAGCGATCCAGGCCGCACATGATCGCGAAATGATTGTCGTAGCCTTGACCGGTCGCGACGGCGGCGGCATGGCTTCGCTGCTGCTGCCCGAGGACGTGGAGATTCGCGTCCCGGCCAATGTCACTGCACGTATCCAAGAAGTTCATCTGCTGGCGATCCACTGCCTGTGCGATCTGATCGACAGCCAACTGTTCGGGAGTGAAGAATGACCGTTAATCGCCTCAGTCTTTTGGCCATTACGCTGTGCGTCGCCATCAGCGGCTGCAGCTCGGCTATCACCGCTACACGGGACACCCCTATTCAGGACGACCGGGGCACGCGCACCTTCGGCAGCACCATTGATGATTCGCTGATCGAAACCAAGGTTAAGGTCAACGTCGCCAAGGCTGCTAACGACCTGGGCAACGGTGCCTCGCGCATCGTGGTGACCAGCTTCAACGGCGTGGTCCTGCTGGCAGGCCAAACACCCCGCGCCGATCTCAAGGCCCAGGCCGAGCAAGCCGCTGCCGGCGTGCAACGCGTCAAGAAGGTCCACAACGAACTGCAGGTCATGGACCCGATCACTCTGCTGGCCATCAGCAACGATGCCTTGCTGACCACCAAGATCAAGGCCCAGATGCTGACCGACAGTGCAGTGCCAGGCTCGCGAATCAAGATCGTCACCGATAACGGCATCGTCTACATGATGGGCCTGCTGACCCAGGCAGAAGCCACCCGCGCCGCCAACCTGGTGCAAGGTGTGTCGGGCGTACAGAAGATCGTCAAGGTATTCGAATACATCGACTGATGTAGATCGAAGCTGCCTGATCGTTCCCACGCTCCGCGTGGGAACGCATCCCGTGACGCTCCGCGTCACCGCACAAGCTTCAGCTTTTGCGCCAAGAATGGGACGCGGAGCGTCCGAGCGGGCATTCCCACGCAGAGCGTGGGAACGATCAAAAAAGGGCGCCGTGCATTGACTGCACGGCGCCCTTTTTAGTGCCCAGGGTTTACTGGTATTGCTGGTACGGATTGCCCTGGAACTGGTTGTTCTGCTGTGGTGCCTGCTGCTGACCAGGCTGGCCGTATTGCTGGCCAGGGATCGGGCCGAGGTTGACTTCGACGCGACGGTTCTGGGCACGGCCATTCACGTCGGCGTTGCTGGCAATGATCGTTCCCACGCTCTGCGTGGGAACGCATCCCGTGACGCTCCGCGTCACCGCACAAGCCTCGACTTTTGCGCCATCAGTGGGACGCGGAGCGTCCGAGCGGGCATTCCCACGCAGAGCGTGAGAACGATCAAAAAAGGGCGCCGTGCATTGACTGCACGGCGCCCTTTTTAGTGCCCAGGGTTTACTGGTATTGCTGGTACGGATTGCCCTGGAACTGGTTGTTCTGCTGTGGCGCCTGCTGCTGACCAGGCTGGCCGTATTGCTGGCCAGGGATCGGGCCGAGGTTGACTTCGACGCGACGGTTCTGCGCACGGCCATTCACGTCGGCGTTGCTGGCAATCGGGTTATCCGGGCCGGCACCGCGTGCGCTCAGGTTGGCACCATTGACGCCTTGGGAGGTCAGGTAGTTGGCCACGCTCTGCGCACGGCGCTGGGACAGGTCCATATTCAGTTGGCGGCTACCGGTGCTGTCGGTGTAGCCAACGATCTGGATGGTGTTCTGGTTGAACTGCTTGAGAGAGTTGGCCAGGTTGTTCAGCGGCTGGTAGAAGCTGCTGGAGATCGCGTCCGAGTTGGTGGCGAAGGTAATGTTGCCCGGCATGATCAGCTTGATCTGGTCACCCTGGCGCTGCACCTCGACCCCGGTGTTCGCCATGCTTTCACGCAGCTCTTTCTCTTGCTGGTCGGCGTAGTAGCCATAGCCCGCCGCACCGGCACCCGCAACGACTGCGCCAATCAGCGCGCCCTTGCCACGGTTGTTATGGTCGATGGCCGCACCGGCCAATGCACCAGCCAGTGCACCGAGGCCGCCGTACTTGGCGGTTTTGCTCATGCCGCTTTCGGAACCATTGCTGGCCTGTCCCTGGCTGCCGTCATAAGGGTTAGGTGAAGCGCAGCCAGACAACAGGGCTACGGCGGTAGCGACAACAAGCAGACGACGCGGAGTGAACATGAAGGAAGCTCCTACTTTTGCATTCTGTGATGCAGAGGACATTGGCAATGGACCTGTGCCGAGTTTGGAACGCGACAAACGGCAAAAATTCCGTGGAGGGTGCGTAAAGCATAGCTGTGTTTGGCTCGGGCCTGTGTCTGTGTGTCTGTACCGCTTTGTATCAGAGCCGACAACCCATCACGCACGCACGAAAGGATTCTCCCGCATCTCATCGCCCAGCAACGTATCCGGCCCATGCCCAGTGACCACCGTCGCGCCCTCGTCCAGCGTATACAAGCGCTGCTTGATCGACCGCACGATCGTCGCCTGGTCGCCGCCCCATAAGTCCGTGCGCCCTACGCCGCGACGAAACAAGGTATCGCCGGCGATCAACAGCTTGGCCTCGGCGAACCAGAAACTCATCGAGCCCGGCGTATGCCCTGGGGTGTGCAAGGCTACGCCACAGCCGCAGGCCAGTTCTTCGTCATGCTCCAGCCAGCGATCCGGCGACGGTACCGGGACGTAGGGCACGCGAAACATCTGGCATTGCATTTCCAGGTTGTCCCATAGAAATTGATCATCTTTGTGCAGATGCAGCGTGGCGCCGGTCTTTTCTTTCAATTGGCCGGAGGCGAGGAAATGATCGAGGTGAGCATGGGTGTGGATAATGCTCACCACCTTCAGGCCCAGCGCATCAAGGCGCGCCAGGATCAACTCGTGATTGCCACCGGGGTCGACTACGATGGCTTTTTTAGTGATCGGGTCGCCAATGATGGTGCAGTTGCACTGCAACGGGCCGACGGGAAAGGTTTCGCGAATCAACGGTTGTTTTTCAATAGTCATGGGTGTCCTGCAAGCTCTCTGGCGCGTTCCAAGTGCAGTATGGTGTAGCTTGGCCCTGCTCTGGAAGGAGTCGATTACGCGGTCCATCCGCTGCTAAGCTACGCAAGCGCCATTGAAATCCCCTGCTGCAGTCAGTCGCATTTGGAGCAACACCCATGGCGAATCAACAGATCATCTGCGAACACTGCGACTGCGTGTACGAGAAAGTCACGCTCGCCAAACATCAAAAAGCCCTGTGTGTGCGTTGTTCTGGCGTGCTGCAGCGCTATAACGGCCTGTCGGTGCAGCAACGCCTCGCCCTGACGGTGACCGCCGCAGTGCTGTGGACCTTTGCGAACTTTTATCCGGTGATGAGCATCAGCCTGCAGGGCTTGAAAAACAGCGCCACGCTCTGGGATTCAGTCGTTGCATTGAGCCTGGGGCCGATTACGTTCATTGCTTTGGTCGCGGCGATTTCCATCATTATCGCGCCGGTGTTTCAGCTGCTGTTGCTGATCTGGGTGCTGAGTTTCGCGTTGGCCGGCAAGCGCTCGCCGGCATTCAAGCTGTGCATGCGCTGGCTCGAAGCACTCCGGCCCTGGAGCATGCTGGAGGTGTGCCTGCTGGGCGCGATGGTCGCGGTCTTCAAGCTGGCCGGCATGCTGGATGTGATCCCTGGCACCGGCCTGTTCGCCTTGGCCGCCCTGAGCCTGTTGCTGATCCGCATTGCCGGGCGCGATGTACGCGACCTGTGGGACACCGTATGAATTCACCGCCCACCGCCCGCGAGCTGAATCTGTGCCTGTGCCATACCTGCGGCCAGCCCTGCGACATGCGCCTTGAGCCCACCGAGTGCGATCGCTGTGGCGCCGCACTGCATCGGCGCAAGGTGCAGTCCCTGACCCGAACCTGGGCCTACATGCTCACCGCCCTCGCCTTTTATGTCCCGGCCAACTTACTGCCGGTGATGAACACCACCATGCTCGGCTCGGGCGCAGACAGCACCATCATGAGTGGCGTGCTGGAGTTCTGGCAGCATGGCGCCTGGGACATTGCGCTGATCATTTTCATCGCCAGCATTGCCGTGCCGGGTATCAAGTTCCTGTCGCTGGGGCTGCTGCTGGTCACCGTGCAGCGCAATAGCCAGTGGGCGCGCAAGGAGCGTTCAAAGCTGTTTCGGTTTATCGAACTGATCGGCTACTGGTCGATGCTCGATGTCATCGTGGTTGCCCTGGTGGCCGCGCTGGTGAAGTTTCAAGCCCTGGGCACGATCGAACCGCGCCTGGGCATTCTGTTTTTTGGCCTGGTGGTCGTGTTTACGATGCTGGCGGCCATGAGTTTTGATCCCCGGCTAATCTGGGAAAATCCACATAACGAGGAGACCTCGGATGAGCTCATCCAAGGCTGACACCCCTGCGGGGCAACCCCTGATCAAGACGCGTCGCTTCAGTGTCTCGCTGGTCTGGATCGTGCCGATTGTCGCCGTACTGGTGGGGATCTCGCTGGTGATTCACAGCGTCATGCAACAAGGGCCGACCATCGTCCTCAACTTCAAGACCGGCAGCGGGCTGGTTGCCAACAAAACCGAGGTCAAATACCGCAACGTGGTGATCGGCCAGGTAACCGCCGTGGCCCTGAGTGATGACCAGAAAAGCGTCAATGCCACCGTCGAACTGGTCAAACAGGCCGAAAGCTTCACCCGCGAAGATTCGAAATTCTGGGTGGTGCGCCCGCGTATCGGCGCAGGCGGCGTGTCGGGCATCGACACGTTGTTGTCCGGCGACTACATCGGCGCAGACATTGGCCAGTCCGAGACTCGCGCCAAACACTTCACCGGCTTGGAAAACCCGCCGCCCATCACCTACGGCGAGCCGGGCAAGCGCTTCACCCTGCACACCCAGGCCTTGGGCTCCCTGGATATCGGCTCCCCCGTCTATTACCGCAAGATCCCGGTGGGCCAGGTAGTGGCCTATGAGCTGGACAACGAGGGCAAGGGCGTGAATGTCGAAATCTTTGTGCATGCGCCCAATGATGTGTACATCACTGAGAACACGCGTTTCTGGAATGCCAGCGGCGTCGACTTGAGCGTCGGTGCCAATGGCTTCGCGCTGAAAACCGAATCCTTGTCCTCCATGTTGATGGGCGGGATCGCCTTCCAGGCGCCGCCCTACAACCCCAATGACAAACCGGCCGAAGAAAGTCGCAGCTTTGAATTGTTCGAAGACCAGCAAAGCGCCCTCGCCCCGCCCAACGGCAAGGGGCAATACATGGTTCTGCGCTTCGATCAGGCCCTGCGTGGGCTGAAAGTCGACGCGCCGGTGGAGTTCCTCGGCGTCGAGTTCGGCAGGGTTGTATCGATCAACCTGGATTTCGATGCGAAGAAACGCACCTTCCCGGTCAATGTCGGCATCGTGATCTACCCGCAACTGCTCGGCGAGGCCCACACCAAGTTGCTCAAGGCCATGAACAATAACCCTGACGATGAGGCAGCCGGCGTACGCCTGATCGGCACCTTCATCGAAAACGGCCTGCGCGCCCAGGCCCGCAGCGGTAACTTGCTGACCGGCCAGCTGTACATCGCCCTGGACTTCTACCCCAAGGCCGAGAAAGTCGCGTTCGACCCGAACCAGCGCCCCGTGGGCATCCCCACGATCCCGGGCAACCTGGAACAACTGCAAGAGAAGTTCGAAGGCATCGTCAACAAGATCAGCCAACTGCCTGTCGAGCGCATTGCCGGCAACCTCGACGCCAGCCTGGTCGAACTGCGCAAGGGCCTGGCGCAATTCAACGCCAAGACGCTGCCGGGTGTGCAGACGACCTTGGCCGACGTGAGCAAGACCCTGCAATCGGCCAGTTCAACCCTGGCCGAAGACTCGCCGCAGCGTGAACAACTGACCCAGACCCTCGACGAGTTGGGGCGCATGTCGCGCTCCCTGCGCGAGCTTTCGGATTACCTGGGCCGGCATCCGGAGTCGCTGATTCGCGGCCGCCCCGATAACGCCGCACCGACGGACCTGCAAGGGCCACCCCGCAAATGACCATTGGAGCCGCCATGACATTGCCGTTGAAGATCACGTTGCTGAGCACCCTGCTGCTGCTCGGTGCCTGCCGCAGTGAACCCATCGCTTTTCATACCCTGACCCCGGCGCACTTGAGCCCGAGTACGCGAGCAGAGGCCGGCGGTGTGCGCATTGAGAGCATCAGCGTGCCGCCTCAGGTCGACCGCGCGCAGATCGTGATCCGCCAGGGCGACAGCGGCCTGGCGATTCTTGAAACCCAGTGGTGGGCCGCCACCCTCGCCGATGAACTGAGGAGCGCCTTGGTGGATCAATTAGCCAACAGCAATGCCCGGCAAGCCGTGGCTTTGCGCGTAGACGTGCAGCGGTTTGACTCGGTACCGGGGCAGTACGCATTGCTCGATGTGCGCTGGCGCGTGAGGCAAGTCAATGGCGATCGCCCGGCCTTGACCTGCCGCACCACCTTGCAATCACCTGCCGGGCCGAGCATCGACGAGTTGGTGGTGGCGCATCAGAACAACCTCAAGCGTTTCGCGGCGCTGATCAATCAGACCGTCGACACCTCACTCAAAGGCTGCCCGACCACGCCATAAACCCAGGGCTCAGGCCAACAACCCCATGGCCTTGGCCCGCGCCACCGCCTGGGTACGACGCTCCACGCCGAGCTTGCTGTTGATATGGCTGGCGTGGGTCTTCACCGTGTGCAGGGAGATGAACAGCTGGTTGCTGATTTCCTGGTTTGAACAGCCTTGGGCAATCAGTTGCAGCACCGCCAGCTCTCGAGTGCTGAGGGTTTCCTGTTGAGGTGTGGCTTCAACTGCGCTGGCTTGGGGCAGCAACGCCAGCAAGCTCTGATTGAGCAGCCCATGGGAATCCTTGCCCAACTGATCGCGTATCCACTGCGGATAACCCTCCAACAACCGTTGAAACGGCTGCAACGCACCGCCCGAACCGGCTTCCAGGGCACGGGCGAATACCGGCCGGGCCTTGGCTTCCAGGCCATTATCCAGAAGTAACTGCACCTGCTGGACCAGCGCCATCAGGGCAATCATCTGGCGCCCACTGTCATGGGCCTGTTGGGCCAACGCTTCCAGGCGTTGCAGCGCGCTGTCGGGCTGATGGCGCGTGGCATCGAGCGCAGCTTGTTGCAGCTCGATATGTTGCGGCAGGTGCGGATGAAACTCGGGGGCCGCCGCGGCGTGCTCGCCGTTGTAGGTCTGCCCCAGGCGGGCCAGCCAGGCGTCGGCCAGGTCAGTGCGCCCCTGGGCCAGCCACAACTCGCATTTGATCAGGGTGATCATCGCCAGGTAATAGATCGGCGGCACATCCCAGATGTGCATCAAGCGCTCGGCCTCGGCCAGTTCGGCAAAAGCATTGGCAAACTCCCTACGCCGCCCTTCGAAGCTGGCGATGACGCAGTGCCCGATCAGCACGCTGATATCGCGGCAGGCACGGGCCTCGGCCAGGCCGGCGCGCAAACGCGCCAGGCCGGCCTCGGGCTGGTAACGCACCAGCAGCAGGTAGCCTTCGTACAGCGACAGGCGCGCGCGCACGGCATATAGGCGTTGGGAGGCGAGCCCATGCAAGCGCTCCAGGCCCTGACGGACTTCATCCAGGGAACGCAGGATCTCCCCCCGCGCCTGCAGTACCCGGGCCCGGTCGTAATGGGCCAAGGCTTCAAACAAGGGGTTACCGACGCGCTGCGCCAGTTCCAACGATTCGCGGTTCAGGCCACGGGCGCGCCACAGGTCGGCATCGACGATCGCCAGGTTGGACAGGGTCGAAAGGCACATCAGGCGCTGGCCGTAACGCTTTTGCGGCAGGCTTTCCAACGCCTCTTGGCAATAGCGCTGGGTCAGCTCACGGTTCCCACGCCCACGGGCAATAATCCCGCTCAGCGCCAACCACTGGGCCAACATGGATTTTTGCGCGGTGGCCGACGGGGCAGGCAGGAAGCGGCTGAGGTAACTGGACAGCTCCTGTGCCGCATCCAATTGGCACGCCAGCCCCAACGCCCAGCTATACAGCACGATCAAACGTGGCGTGCTGATCAGCAGGCTGTCGGGCAAATCCATCTTCCAACGCAACAGCATGCCCACATTCTGCTCTGCCAGCAGTTGCTCTTCGGACAGGTTCTGCACCAGGTTCGCCGCCACATCCAGATGCCCGGCCCGCAGCGCCTGCTCCACCGCCTCGTCGATCAAGCCCTGGGCGTTAAACCAGCGACAGGCGCGCAAGTGCAAACTGGCCGGCGGCAAGGTGGCGCTTTTCTCGCGGCGGGTGCGCAGCAGGTCGGAGAACAAGTGGTGGTAGCGGTACCAATGGCCCTGCTCATCCAACGGCACCAGGAACACTTGATGAGCCTGCAAATAGCGCAGGATTTCTGCGCTGTCATGGGCCTCGCGGACGGCGTCGCATAGTTCGCTGCAAAAGCGCTCCTGAGGTGCGGTGTCGTACAGGAACGCTTGCACCTCCGCAGGCAGGCAGTCGATGACTTCTTCGAGCAGGTAATCGCGAATCAGACCCTCGCCACCGTGCAGGCTTTGCGGCAAGGCGCTCTCACTGCCGGCTTCGGAGGCCGCCAACAGCCAGAAGCGCAGGCCGGCGACCCAGCCCTCGCTACGGCGGATCAGGTTTTCCAACGCCTCGCCGCGCAATGCATCGCCGTGTCCATCCAGCACCGCCAGGGACTCGTCATGGGTCAGGCGCAGGTCTTGCTCATGCAGTTCCAACAGGTGCCGCGACAGGCGCAGGCGTGCCAGGTGCCAGTCCGGACGCTGCCGGCTGGTGACCAGCACCACTAGGCCATCAGGCAAATGATTGAGAAAAAACTGCAGGCAGCGATCCAGCACCGGGCCTTGGGCCAGGTGATAGTCATCCAGCACCAGCAATAACGGCGAACGTGCAGACAGGTGCACTGCCAGTTCGTCGAGCAGGCCATCGAGCCATTCTTCGAAGGCAAAGGGTTGGTGACGCTGGCGCATTTTCAGCAACCCCAGGGATTGGGCGCCGAGTTGCGGGAAATACTGTTGCAAGCCGTCGAGCAGCCGCTCCAGGAAACGGCCGGGGTCGCTGTCCCGAGGGCTCAGGCCCAACCACAGGCTTTGCCACTGGGCAGGCAAGCCCTGGCAGAACTCCACCGCCAACGAACTCTTGCCAAACCCCGCGGGCGCGCTGACCAGCAACAGTCGCCCATCAAGGCCCGCATTCAGCCGTTCGCACAGGCGCGGGCGCAGCACGTAGCCGTCAGGCAGCGGGGGCCGGTAGAAGCGGCCTTCCAGGGTCGGCATCACCACACTGGCAGGCCCATGGGTTCGGGACAGATCAGTCATCGCCGGGCTCTTGTAGAAGGCTGTTGTCGGCATTGCAGATGTCCGCAGACTAGCGGTAAAAGCGGCGGGATTGTAGATCTTTGCAACAAATGGCTGAAAAAGAACTGCGACAAGAAATATCCCGTCCAGCCTCCGGGAAAGAAGTAGGAGCGAGCTTGCTCGCGAAGCGCTCAAAAACAACGCGCCCATCCAGGAATGATCGTTCCCACGCTCTGCGTAGGAATACAGACTTCGACGCTGCGCGTCGACTTTTGAGGCGTGACGCAGAGCGTCACGGGAAGCGCTCCCACGCAGAGCGTGAGAGCGATCAGTTAGCGAACGCCGTCCTGGCGCAGGGCCGCTGGGGTGAAGTCGCTGGTGCTGGCGGTGAAGCCGAAGTCATAGGCCTGCTTCTCTTCGTTCTTCATGCCCAGGGCCAGGTAGCGGCCGGACTGCAGGTCGTAGAGGGTTTCCAGGGCGTACCACGGCACTTGCTTGTCGTAGTAGTTCTCGGCATGTGCTTCGGCAACGCGCCACAGTTGGCCGCGACCGTCGTAGTGGTCGATCACCGCTGCTTGCCAGGTGTCTTCGTCGATGTAGAAGTCACGCTTGGCGTAGATGTGGCGCTGGCCTTCCTTCAAGGTGGCGACCACGTGCCAGACCCGGCGCAGCTCGTAGCGAGCCAGGTCCTGGTTGATGTGGCCAGCCTTGATGATGTCGGCGTACTTGAGCTTGGGATCGTCGACCTTGTAGCTGTTGGAGGCGATGTACATCTCTTTCTTGCCTTCCAGCTTCCAGTCGTAGCGGTCCGGCGCACCGTTGTACATGTCGAGGTTATCGGAGGTGCGCAGGCCATCGGCGGCAGTACCCGGCCCGTCATAGGACACTTGCGGCGCCCGACGCACACGGCGCTGCCCGGCGTTGTAGACCCAGGCCGAACGCGGCTCTTTGACCTGGTCCAGGGTTTCGTGCACCAGCAGTACACCACCGGCCAGGCGCGCTGGCGCAGTCACTTGCTGCTTGAAGTAGAACAGCACGTTGCCTGGGTTTTTCGGATCGAAGTCCTTCATCTTGTCGCGGAACACGAACTGGTCGCGGAAGTACACCAGGCTATAGGAACCGTTGGTTTGCGGGGTGGCCTGGGTAACCAGGCGGGTCACGCTGCCGCCGCGATAACGGGTGATGTGGTTCCAGATCACTTCAACGCCGCTCTTGGGAATCGGGAACGGGACGGCGGTTTCGAAGTTTTCCAGGCCGTTGCCGCCGGACACCAGGTTGGTGGTGGTGGCGTTTTTCTTGATCGAGGCAAAGACCTCGGCCGGTACGGTGGCGCCGCGATGGGTCGGGTACACCGGCATCTTGAAGCTGTCCGGGTAACGCTTGAACATCGCATATTGCCCGGGGGCCAGCTTGTCTTTGTACTGCTCGACGTTCTGCGCGGTGATGGTGAACTGCGGTTGCTCGCTGGCATACGGGTTGGCGAGGAAACCACGGGCGTCCACCGCGCCGGCATTGGTCGGCAATGGCGACCATTTTGGAATGGTGCCGGCCGCGTTACCGGCCATCTCGGCGCCCATCGGGGTCAGGGTCGTGCCGAGCTTGGCGGCTTCATCTGCCGAGACTGCCGCCATGACGTTACTCGCCAGGATCGACAGCCCAAGCACACCCACGTGCAACAGACTTTTTGTTATTTTCATGCTCTGGTCTTCCTGAATACATGCCACTTGAAAAGAGTGTGCTTAGAAGTTGGCGCCGAAGCTCAAGGCGACAAAGTCGCGGTCATCCACGGTGCTGAACTTGCCACCAAAGAAGTTGGTGTACGCCAGGCTCGCGGTGTAGGTGTTCTGGTATTCGGCATCCAGGCCCAGGCTGACCGCCTTGCGACCTTCTTCAAAGTTGCCGCCAGGGCCTGGCGAGTAACCTTTGACGTCGTGGGACCAGGCCACGTTGGGCTTGAGGTTCACGCCTGCGAACACGTCCGGGTATTCCCAGATGGCACGGGCGCGGTAGCCCCATGACGTTGCGGTGGTATAGCCGTCGTTATTGCAATTGGTGTTCAGGCCAGCAGCGTTGGGCAAGCCGGCGCCGTTGGCGGTGGAGTTGTTGAGGGCGTTGCAGAACCCACCTGGCAGCGTGCCTGGGCCGAACACCGGATCGCGGCCGTAACGAGCCTGGGATTTGCTTTCCAGGCCACCCACGTGGGTCACGCCGATTTCACCGACGGTGGTGAGGCGGCTGGCGCCCATGACCTGGTCGAAGAAGTGCGTGAAAGTGGTCTGGAACTGGGTGACTTCCTTGCGGTTGTAGCCGTGCAGGTCTTGGCCTGGCGTGCCCTTGAGCACGGACGCATTGCCAAAGCCGGGGATCGGCGTGACGCCGGCGAACAGAATGTCAGTGGTGCTCAACTGCACCGGCGCATTCGGACGGTAGCTCAACTCACCGCTCCAGGCGGTGCCGGTAGGCAAGGTGGTGGAGAAGCTCAGGCCGTAGAGGCGAATATCTTCCGGGTACTCGACGAAGTAGTTCGAGCTACCCGCCACGATCAACGGCCGCAAGGCCCCCAGTGGCCCCAGCGGACGCGTGTAGGCCGCCGATGGCGCGCCCTGCGCACTGAAGATCGGCGCACGGCTGTGGTAGTTCATGAAGTAGGCGCCGAATTCGGTATCCAGCGGTTCGAAGTTGTAGCGCATGGCCACGCCAAACTGGCCGCTGTCGCGGGCATCACGGTCCGGCCCACGGCGCACCAGCACGCCTTCGCTGTTCACGTCCACCCCCAAGGCACCCAGGGTCGGCAGGGCGGCGGCAGGAATGGTCGAACGCTTGTTCAGTACCCGCAGGTTATTGCTGCAACCATCGGAGATCACGTCCGGCTGCGAGAAGAACGTGCCGCAGTTATCGGTCACGGTCTGGTCCCATTCCAGCTGGTAAAACGCCTCGGCCGACAGGTTGTCGGTGAGCGACTGGGACACGTAGAACATGTTCACCGGGATCAAGCCTTCCTTGATCTCGGCCCCCGGACGGCGAAACGCCGACACGTCGATCGGGTTGATGGAGTTGATGCCGCCGCCGATGAAGGTACTTTCGCCCCAGCTCACGACCTGCTTACCAAAACGCACGGAACCCGGCGCATCGGCAATCGAGTAGTTGTGGTAGACGAATGCATCGAGAATCTGCCCGCCCGAAGACTTGACACCTTCCTTGCGGTTGTTGTCGCTGATGTCCTTGAACGGACGGCTTTCGTCCTTGAGTTCGAAGTCGTACCAGTACTTGCCCCGCACAAACACACCGGTGTCGCCGTACTTCAGTTCCAGGTCGTGGATGCCCTTGAAGATCTTCGAGAACGTTTCGCCGCGCTTGAAGTTCAAGTGCCCGTCATCGGAGGTCTGGGACAGGCCCTTGCCGCCGTTGTTGGCACCGATCAGGTCACGATTGGGCTTGGCCGTGGACCAGCTCGCCCCCACGGAAAGCGACGAGTCAAAGCTCCCTTCGATTTCACCAATGTTGAAACTGACGCCGAATGCCGGCCCGGCGAGCGTAGAAGCGAGGCTGACGGCCAGGGGCAGTCTTGCCCGGCGCCAGAACTGGTTTACTGAGGTCATCGACGCTACTCCATGTGCATATTTTATTGTTATGGCAGTGAGCCCTTTCTTCAGATGTAACGGCCGGGATACAACGATTCCAATGCCGCATCGCCACCGAGCCTCCATGGCTCGAAGCGCAACATCCGCGAAAAACTCTGAAAGGGACTATAGCCAGAGGGGGGTAGTGCTTGATCCCTCTAAAGTGTGATTTGCATCACCAACCTGTCTGCCACAACCCTTTCGCCACGCCGACGAAGGTCGACGCGGGAAGGATGGCTGAAATTCGGCAAATCACAAGTAAAGGCTTGATATAGAGCATTGCCGCGCCCGAACGGGCGCGGCGAGAGGGTTTAAAGCGTGGACAGGAACGTGCTGTTGTTGGCCTGCCATTCGATGATGTCGACACGGATACGTTTCTTGTCGAGCTTGCCGACACTGGTCTTGGGAATTTCAGTAACAACGGCGATCTGGCTCGGGATCGCCCACTTGCTCAAATGGCCCAGTTCGACAAAAGGCTTGAGGTGTTCCTTGAGCTCTCGCGCATCGATCACATGCCCTTCACGCACCACCAACAAGGCGAAGGGGCGCTCGCCCCATTGCGGATCGGCAATGCCTACCACCGCCACTTCCCGTACGGCGGGGTGACGGCTGACCAGGTCTTCGAGGGCCAGGGAGGAGATCCATTCGCCGCCGGTCTTGATCACATCCTTGATGCGGTCACGAATATCAATCACGCCAAAGGCATCCAGCGTAGCCACATCACCGGTGTGCAACCAGCCACCGGACCATAGCTCGGCGCCCTTGTGCGGCTCGTTGTAGTAACCCTCAGTCAGCCACGGCGCGCGCAGCACCAGTTCGCCCTGGGTTTCGCCATCGGCGGGCAGGAAACGACCGTCGGTGTCCATGATTGCCGCTTCGACCAACGGCCCCGGCACACCGGCCTTGATGCGGTAGGTGGTGCGCTCATCTTCGCTGCCGGCCATCAGCTCATCATTGAGGTGAGCACAGGATACCAGCGGCCCGGTCTCGGACATGCCGTACGCGGCGGTTAGTTGAATGCCTCGGGCCTTGGCGGCTTCGTACAGCGAACGGTTCAGGGCGCTGCCGCCGATGACGATTTTCCAACCGCCGAAATCCACGTTCTGCGCAGCCTTGGCGTTGAGCACCATTTGCAGAATGGTCGGCACACAGTGGGAGAACGTCACCTTCTCCTTGCGCCACAGTTCCACCAGGTATTCCGGGTCGTAGCGGCCGGGGTACACCTGTTTCAGCCCGAGCATGGTCGCCACATACGGCAAGCCCCAGGCGTGTACGTGGAACATCGGCGTGATCGGCATGTACACGTCGTTGGTGCCCAGCAGCCGCACGCTGTCGACGCTGCCCATGATGGTCGCCACGCCGATGGTGTGCAGCACCAGTTGCCGATGGGTGAAGTACACACCCTTGGGGTTACCGGTGGTGCCGGTGGTATAGAAAGTGGTGGCGACCGAGTTTTCGTCGAAATCTTCGAAGTCATAGGTGGGGCTGGCGGCGGCCAGCAGGGTTTCGTACTCACCTATCAGGTTGGGTAGCTCGGCGGTGTGGGTGTCACCATCGGTAATCAATAAGGTCTTGTCGACGGTAGTGAGCTGCCCGGCAATCGCCTGGTAGAGCCCCACGAACTCACTGTTGACCAGCACAAAGCGGTCTTCGGCGTGGTTCATGGTGTACAGAATCTGTTCTGGCGACAGGCGCACATTGATAGTGTGAATCACCGCGCCGATCATCGGGATGGCGAACATACACTCCAGGTAACGGTGGCTGTCCCAGTCCATCACCGCCACCGTGTCACCGGCCTTGACCCCGGCTTCGGTCAGCACATTGGCCAGGCGAGCGACGCGCTCGATCAGCGTCGGGTAGCTATAGCGCAGCTTGTCGCGATAGATAATTTCCCGGGTTTTCTCGTAGCGAGTCCCGGACATCAACAGGCGCTTGATCAACAGCGGGTATTGGTACGCACCTTCGGCGGGCGGGATAACACGGGTCTGCAACATAAGAATCCCTTTAATGACTGCACGGTCTTGGCTTGAAGACCTGCACTGTAGAGCGCTTATGTTTCAGCCAAATCAGCCAAAGGAATGATTTGCAGGGGCCAGTAAATGCTAGCGTTACGCCATTACCGAGGACCTAATGAGACCCAATGTGGGAGCGGGCTTGTTCGCGAATGCGGAGTGTCAGCCGGTATATCTTTGACTGAAGCACCGCATTCGCGAGCAAGCCCGCTCCCACATCTGGATGGTGCTCACTTGAGAAAAATGATTATTTCATGCTGGTAAAGGCCAGTTTCACCCCGATGGCAATCAACACCGCGCCCATCGTCCGATCAAACCAATGACCCATCTTTGCAAACCCGGCGCGCACGCGCTGCTGGCTGAACAACATGGCCACCAGGCAAAACCACAACGCAGTCGCCACCGCCAGATACACCCCATAACCGGCCTGCACTGCCAGCGGCGTGTGCGGGTTGATCACTACGGTGAACAGCGACAGAAAGAACAGCGTGGCCTTGGGGTTCAAGCCATTGGTCACAAAACCTGCGGTAAACGCGCCGCGTGGGGTGCGCTCGCCCGCTTCACGGTGCAACTCGCCCTCGGCCGCAGGCTTGGCCGGCTGGGCGCGCAGGGCCTTGAAGCCAATGTAAAGCAGGTACGCGGCTGCGGCCCACTTCAACGCATTGAACAACACAATGGACTGGGACACGATCAAGCCGATACCCAGCAACGAGTAACCCACATGCAGGAAAATCGCCGAACCGACGCCCAAGGCCGTCCAGGTTCCAGCACGGCGGCCATGGGTCACGCTTTCACGCACCACCACGGCGAAATCCGGGCCGGGGCTAGCCACTGCCAACAAGTGAATCAAGGCTACGGTCAAAAACTCGGCGACGTACATGCTCACTCCATTAAGTAACTGATTATTTCATCTGATAGGCTCGGCAGATTACGCCTTAGAACCTCGTCGCAAAAGGTACAGTTGATCATGAACAATCGCCGCGCCGTCTTCCTCGACCACCCTTCCCTGGACTTGGGCGACCTCGACCTCAGCGGTTTGCATGGCTGCTTCAGCCAGTTGCAGTTGTTTGAACAGACCACGCCCGAGAATGTGCTGGAGCGCTTGCAGGGCGCCCAAGTCGCCATCAGCAACAAAATCCCGCTCACGGCGCAAACCCTGGCGGCTTGCCCCGAGCTCAAGCTGATCCTGGTGTCGGCCACCGGCACCAACAATATCGACCTTGAAGCGGCCCGCGCCCAGGGGATTACCGTGAGCAACTGCCAGGGTTACGGCACGCCGTCGGTGGCGCAACATACGATCATGCTGTTGCTCAACCTCGCCACGCGCTTGAAGGATTACCAACAGGATGTGGCCGCTGGCAAATGGCAGCATGCCAAACAGTTTTGCCTGCTGGACCATCCGATCGTCGAACTGGAAGGCAAAACCCTCGGCCTGCTCGGTCATGGTGAATTGGGCAGTGCCGTGGCACGCCTGGCCGAAGCGTTCGGCATGCGCGTGATGCTTGGCGCGATACCTGGGCGCCCTGCCCGCGCCGACCGTGTGCCGCTGGACGAATTGCTGACCCAGGTCGATGCGCTGACCCTGCATTGCCCACTCAATGAACACACCCGCGACTTTATCGGCGCCCGTGAACTGGCCTTGCTCAAGCCCGGCGCATTTGTGGTCAATACTGCGCGCGGTGGTTTGATCAATGAACAGGCCCTGGCCGACGCGCTGCGAAGTGGTCACCTTGGCGGCGCGGCGACTGATGTGCTGAGTGTCGAGCCGCCAGTCAATGGCAACCCGCTGCTGGCGGGAGACATTCCACGCTTGATCGTCACGCCCCACAACGCCTGGGGCAGTCACGAAGCACGGCAGCGCATCGTCGGCCAGCTTACGGAAAACGCCCAGGGCTTTTTCAACGGCGCCCCGCTGCGCGTCGTCAGTTGATAAACTGCGCCCCTTTTCAAGGAGCAGACTATGGATCCGCGCAGTGAAGTACTGCTTCGACAGGCCGAACTTTTTCAAGGCAACCTGCTGCTCGTAGGTTTGCCTGCCGACGATTTGCTTGGGCGCCTGCCCAATGCCCACGGCTGGTGCTGGCATGCCGGTGACCAGGCGGCGCTCGATGCGCGCTTCGCCGAACGCAGCCAGTTTGGCGTGACAGTGCCCGAGCGCGCCTTTGATGCGGCGGTGATTTTCCTGCCCAAGTCCAAAGACCTCACCGACTACCTGCTCAACGCCGTGGCCGCACGCCTGCCTGGCGCTGAGCTGTTTCTGGTGGGCGAGAAAAAGGGGGGTATCGAAAGTGCCGCCAAGCAGATGGTTCCGTTCGGCAAACCGCGCAAGCTCGATAGCGCACGGCATTGCCAACTATGGCAGGTCACTGTCGCTAACGCGCCGCAAGCCGTGGAGCTTGAGAGCCTGGCGCAGGTCTTCGACGTACCCCTGGCCGAAGGTCCGCTGAAGGTGGTGAGCTTGCCAGGGGTGTTCAGCCATGGTCGCCTGGACCGCGGCACCGAGTTGCTGCTGGAGCACTTGGACAAGCTGCCCAGCGGCAACCTGCTCGATTTCGGTTGCGGCGCTGGCGTACTGGGGGCTGCGGTCAAACGCCGCTACCCGCATAACACCGTGACAATGCTGGATGTGGATGCCTTCGCCGCTGCCAGCAGCCGCCTGACGCTGGCAGCGAACGGCCTGGAAGCCGACGTGTTGACCGGCGACGGAATCGACGCGGCGCCCATGGGTTTAAACGCGATTTTGAGCAACCCACCGTTCCATGTCGGCGTGCACACCGATTATTTCGCCACGGAGAACCTGCTGCGAAAAGCAGCGAAACACCTGGCAAAAGGTGGCGAACTTCGCCTGGTTGCCAATAGCTTCCTGAAGTACCAGCCACTGATCGAAGAGCATTTGGGCATCTGCGCAATCAAGGCCGAAGGCAATGGTTTTCGCATTTACCGCGCCAAGCGCCCCTGACGGACGTTTGAAAAAGAACGCTTGCCGAATGGGTTTTGCCTAGGCAGAATCCGCAGCGTCCTAGGGGAGTAGTCTCCCACGAGCCATGCTCGTCCGGCATACGTCAACATACTTGGTCAGCAGACCATGGCGTATGCGACCCAGGAGTCCGCACAGACGGACCGGGGTTTGACAAGACCTATGACACGCACACCTTACCCGGGGCGGGAAGGCTGTACGTGTCATAGCCGTGTCGACCCGCCCCTGGAAACTACCTGATGCTGGATTCACTACTCGTTCCTACCGCAATCGTTGCCTTGGCCGAAATCGGCGACAAGACGCAACTGCTCGCACTCATCCTTGCTGCTCGCTTTCGCAAGCCCTGGCCAATCATCGCCGGCATCGTCGCCGCGACCCTGGCCAACCATGCGGCGGCCGGTGCCGTGGGCGCCTGGTTCGGGAGTTTCTTCTCGGATGCGGTGCTGCACTGGATCCTCGCTGCAAGCTTCTGCGCCACGGCGCTGTGGACCCTGGTGCCGGACAAACTCGATGATGACGAAGCCAGTACCACCCGTAAGTTCGGGCCCTTCCTGACCACCTTGATTGCGTTCTTCCTCGCCGAAATCGGTGACAAGACCCAGATCGCCACGGTGATGCTGGCGGCGCAATACCCGGAACTGTGGCTGGTGATTATCGGTACCACCCTGGGCATGTTGATTGCCAACGTGCCGGTGGTGCTGGCGGGGAATTTTGCCGCGGAGAAACTGCCGCTGACCTTGATTCGTCGCTTGGCGGCTACGGCGTTCTTCGTGCTGGCGATTATTGCAGTGTACAAGGCCATGCAGAGCAGCGGCTGGATCTAAGGCAAACACGGAAGATGGTTTGCCCTGATGCTTGTAGGAGCGAGCTTGCTCGCGAAAAACTCACCGGCGCCGCGTTTATTCAGGCAACACGCGTTATCGTTGACGTTTTTCGCGAGCAAGCTCGCTCCTACACGGCGTCGATCAGGACTTCTTGGCCTGCTGGTAGAGCGGCATCACCTTCGGAATCGCCGCCTGCAAGGATGCGATGCGGCTGTCCGAAGCCGGGTGCGTGCTCATGAATTCCGGCGGTGCGCCTTCCGAAGCCTTGGCCATCTTGTTCCACAACGTGATGGCCGCGTTCGGGTTGTAGCCAGCGCGGGCCGCCAGCTCCAGGCCGATCAGGTCGGCTTCGTTTTCGTTGCTGCGGCTGTTGGGCAAGGTCATGCCGTAGTTGGCCACGGTATCGGCCAGTGCCAGGCTGTCCTGGCCGAGACCGAATATTGCCCCGGCGCCCTGCTTGGCCATCTGGATACCGTAGGCCTTGGACATGGCTTCGCGGCCGTGTTCACGCAGGGCGTGCGCGATTTCATGACCCATCACGGCAGCCAGCTCGTCATCGGTGAGCTTGAGGTTGTCGATCAAGCCGCTGTACACCAGGATCTTGCCGCCTGGCCCGCAGTTGGCGTTCATCTCATCGCTTTTGATCAGGTTCACGTCCCAGTTCCACTGGGCCGCATCCGCGCGGAAAGTCGGAGCCTGGGCGATCAGGCGCTTGGCAATGGCCTGCACGCGCTTGGCGTTGGCGCTGGTCTTGTCCAGCACCCCTTTGCTGCTGGCTTCACCCAGGGTCTGCTGATAAGACTGGGCATACATCTGGTCGACTTCCTGGCTCGACAGCATGCTGAACATGTACTGCTTGCGCTCTACCCCAACGGCGCCGCCGCTGGTGGTATTGACCGACTGGCAACCCGCCAGCAGCATTGCTGCAACCAAACCACTTACCACCAATGACTTCTTCATGAACACGCTCCCTGAAAACATGGCGCGTATCGTAGGCGGTCATTTGTATCTGCGCCAGATACCCTGGACGTTTAACCGCTGAATTTAAGATACATCCGAACGCGGCCCGACGGGCAAAGCTCATGCTGGGGTCAGGCATTCCGGCCCATTGAGCTTCGGATCGTTGACCATATTGGCCAGCACCCGCTCGCGCAGCACGGCAGGCTCAGCCGCCAGCAGGCCCTGTAGCACCTGCAGCGGAGTCTCGGGATCGAGCCAGGCGGCCTGCCCTGCCGCGTCCAGGATCAATGGCCGCCGCTGACTTTGCGCCGCTTGGGTAACCACCGCCGTGCTCAGCCACACCTGCTCCTGCACCGGATACGCTTCCCACACTGCGGCAAAGAACAACGTGGAGCCCTCCCCCGGCGTGAGCCAGTACGGGCGCTTGCGCTGGGTGCCGCGCCACTCATAAAAGCCATTGGCGGGCAGCAGGCAACGGCGCAAGCGGAAGGCTTCACGAAACATCGGTTGTTCGGCCAGGGTTTCTGCGCGAGCGTGGGCCGGGGTGCGCGACAGGTCTGTCAGCCAGGGCGGTGTGAGGCCCCAACGGGCACGCGCCAGGGTGAGTTGGCCCTCGCTCAGGCGCTGGATCAGCACCGAATCATTCGGGGAGATGTTCCACTGGGCCTGCTGGTCGGCGGGGAAGCCGGGCAAGGCAGTAAAGGCAGGGTTCCAGCGAAACAGGGCATAACGTCCACACATGGGGCAACACGACTCTTGGGTAAACCGACCGACAGCCTAACAGACCAACACGTCAGGGAAGCTGTCGGGTTCGTCGCCGGGCAAGGGTTGGGCGCCGATATAGGCGGTGATCAGTTCGCGGGCGCAGGCGGCCTGGTCGTTGTCGACCTCCAGCCCCAGCAAGCCGAATATCGGCAACTCGCCCGTGCCGCCGAGCAAATGGCGCCCCACCAGGTGCGCCTCGATACCTTCACTGGCAAGCATCTGCTGCAACAACTCGCCCTCCATCAGATTTTCCGGTTCGTAGATTCGCTGCATGGGCGTACCTTTTTATTCGTTCTCGCTGCGCATTATTCATTTTCGCTGCGGGTTTCAAGCATCCACTCTTCACCATCAACTTGCAGGTCGAACGTGATCGGCCGGCAACACACTTGGCAGTCTTCTATATAGGTCTGGTCCCCGCCAGACAAATCCACCGTCGTCTCGACCGCTTCGCCACAATAAGGACAATCGTACAGCGCAGTTTCGAGCATCGCAGTCTCCTAGGTGACTTGTGCGTATAATCGCCGGTCTATTTACAGGGCTATTCTTGGCCGGCCCCTTATTCGGACCGCACCCTGACATTTCCTTTTACTTACCCTAGCCGTTTCTAACAAGAGAGCATGATGGGCGAATTCGATACCATCCGACCTTACAACGACAGCGAAGTCCCGGCAGTGCTGGCGCGCCTGTTCAGTGACAAGGCCTTTCTGGACATCCTGACCCACTTCCGCTTCCCGCGCTTTGCAGGCGCCCTGGGCTGGCTGCTCAAGCCAATGATTGCGCGCAAACTGCGCCGCGAGTTCGCTGGCGTCACCACCGTGGCCACGCTGCAGGACAAGGTCGAGTACTACGTTGACCACACCATTGACCGGGCGACCGACGGCGTGACCTATACCGGCGTCGAGCAACTGAAATCCGGCACCGCCTACCTGTTCCTGGCCAACCACCGCGACATCGTGATGGACCCGGCCTTCGTCAACTACGCCGTGTACCACGCCGGCCTGCCGACGCCGCGCATCGCCATCGGCGACAACCTGCTGCAAAAGCCGTTTGTCAGCGACCTGATGCGCCTGAACAAGAGCTTCATCGTGCACCGTTCGATCACCGGGCGAAAGGAGAAGATGGCGGCTTACAACTTGCTGTCGGCCTACATCAACCATTCGATCCGCAACGACTGCCAGTCGATCTGGATTGCCCAGGCTGAAGGCCGGGCCAAGGATGGCGATGACCGTACCGAATCGGCGATCCTCAAGATGTTCCACGTCAGCCGCAAGGACGAGCCATTTGCCGAGGTCATCCAGTCGTTGAACCTGACGCCTGTGTCCATCAGCTACGAGTACGACCCCTGCGATGCCGCCAAGGCCCGCGAGCTGTATATCCGCGCCACCACCGGCACCTACACCAAGGCACCGGGAGAGGATGATGTGAGCATTGCCTTGGGCATTACCGGCTATAAAGGCCGAGTGCACGTGAACTTTGCGCCGCCGATCACCGAGCGTTTCGAAGACACCAAGCTGCTGGCCGCGGAAATGGACCGGCAGATCCTCGGTGGCTACCGCTTGTTTCCGGTGCACTACCTGGCGTACGCGCAGTGGAGTGATGCCGACCCGCAATTGCAGGTGCCCAAGGCGGCGGACGTGTTCCCGGCCGATGAGCTGGCCAAGGCGAAGGCGGAATGGGAGCGGCGCTTGAACGAGTGCCCGGCGGAGCACCGGCCTTATCTGGTGGTGCAGTATGCGACGCCGGTACGCAACCAATACCGAGTCAAGGCTGGGATCCCCCTGTAATAGTGAGCCCACAGGGGATATGTGGCAGGCGCTGACTCAGCGGGCAGTACATGGCCAGTGTGGGAGCTGGCTTGCCTGCGATAGCGTTGGTTCAGTTAAAGATTCAGTGGCTGATACACCGCCTTCGCGGGCAAGCCCGCTCCCACATTTGGTTTCGCAGTGGAATTATAAGCGGGTGCTGAGCCAGGAGATGGCCAGGGCCAAGCCAAGGCAGGCGAACCCGACGCGGTACGCCAGGCGATGCGCTCGTTCGGTGCGTGTATCCAGAAACAGCATCGGCTGGTCGATAGCGCGCTCTTCACTGCGCAGGGCCAGGTCGGCCATCGCACGCTGTGCATGCAGGCGGGTGATGAACAGCACCCAGGCGCCCGAGCAGGCAACCAACAGGGCAACAATATTAATGAGCAGTGCGGGCAGCGCCATCGCAAACCTCGGTAAATCAATCTTCGGGTATCAGTCCAGATACACACCTGAACGACAGTCGCCTCCTGCGCATTTAATGCTCCTTCCCCATTGACGGCTAATGTATCCAGTAATTTACGCCGTCACCTGAACGTCACCTTAACAAGCCACTCTGTTGCCCTTCGACGCTTGAGGAGCTTGTCATGTTGCATGCGCAAAACCAGGATCGGCTGTATTTGATCGCCCAGAGCGAGGAACAGGAGGCGCTGATCGGCAGTCTCGCGTTCAACGTTCAGGACCGCCATTGGCTGGTGTATTGCGCCCTCGGCGGGCACCAGCATGCCGATCTGCCGGAGCTGGATCTGCTCACCGGTGTGAGCATGCTGGACTTTTATGTCGATACGGCCGCATGACAAAAACCACGGGCACAAAAAAACCGGGCTCAGCGATGAGCCCGGTTTTTTGTGAGCGGCTTATTGCGCGCTGAGCAGTTGACCGATGCTTGGGTCCTTGAACAGGCGGGTCAAGGCATCACTGAGCACGTCGCTGACCAGCTTGGTGTTGGTTTCCTGGTTGGGCGACATGCCGAACCGCTGGTTGAGCGAGGCTGCGTAGCGGCCACTGTAGCGGCGGGTACCGGCACTGACGTCAGACTTGAAGGTAGCGCCGATGGAAGCCTCGGTCACATACAGGCCGTCTTTGGGCGACTGGTATTTCAGCTCGGCCAGGGTCACGGTCAGTTGCGGCACGCCTGGCGAGTTGGTCGGCGTAAAGCCCAGCAAACGCACAGCGGCTTCAGCCTGGGCCTGCAACTTGGGCAGCACATCCTGGCCGTTCACCGAAATCAACGCGGTCTCAGGATACAGGCCGCCACGCGAACCCAGGGTTGGCGACGGGCGACCGTCAACCACGCGTACCGATACCGGCTGGCCGTGGCCTACCGCCGCCAACTGCGCGGTGACTTTAGGTTGCGGGCTGAGTTGTTGCGGGCTGTTGGCGCAGCCGACAAGGGTCAAACTGGTCACAGTGATCAAACCGAACAACAGGCGTTGCAACATACGCATTTCTCCAGGACTAGGTGCAGACAGGACGCCAGTATAACGGTGCACGCGCACCACTCACCAGCGATCCTGAACGGTGGCTGAAGCCCCTGCGCAAATTACAAATTCGCATAAATTCGTCACCCCAGTGTCATGCCACACTGGCAACCTTCAAGCATGTAACACACCAGGTACACAGCCATGCGCCTTCTCAAGACCCTGTTCATGTCCCACGCTCGTCATCGCCACTTTGCCCTGCTTGATGCCCACGGACATTGCCTGGCCTTCAAGCAGTGCAGCCTGCCGCCCGTCGGTGAAGGCTGGGTGGAAGTGACCGAGACTCACCTGGGCTGGATGCACCGCCCACTGCCGGCCAGCGCCCGGGTCAGCCCAAAGGTTTTTCGCCCACGACACCGGCAAGCGTTGGCCTCCTGACCAGGCCCCTAATAAAAGTCATAAAACACGCCCATTTCACTGACGTTCTTCGCTACAATCTCCCCCCGATTATAAGGACGTCTCCTGATCGGGCCTCGCAGCATCGTTAATGCCCAGGCATTAGCCCCAAAATCGCCCACAGAGAGCCGCCCACACAGATCGAGTGAAGCTGGCGTGCTTGCTGTTTCCTTTGCAAACCACCCCGTCTTTTATCGAATCTGCCAGAGCTGCCATTGCGCTCGGCCACTTGAGTTGTTTGCCCGTTTTGCCGCGTGTCGGCAGAGGTTTACGGGCCAGGTGCCAGGCTGGGGCAGCCCTTTTTTGAGGTTCACGTCTTCAAAAGAGCGTGAAAAAACGGGTTTTCACAACTTCACAAGAGTGTGGCGAGCAAATGAATAGTTTGGCGTTTGTACAAGCACCATCAGCGTCTGGGTCAGCCCAATTACACAGGATCGAGCCTTCCTCAAAAACCGGAGCTTGAGCCTGTCCGCTACGGATTGGTTGCACGAATCGCACGCTTTGACCATAAGTCGAATTGCCACAGGCGCCCATGAATGCGTTCATAGGCAGATTAGCCCGGCAGGAAGCGTGTGCTGAAGTTGCAAAGAATTGCGAATCGGACATGGCGATCCTGGCCATGGGTAACCTGGGGCAACACGTGAACCGCCCCATCACTCCTGGCAGCCATGCCGTCAATTTGGTGCTGCAGATTTTGGAGACGCGTTAAATGGCGCATAACGAAGCAGTCGACGTAGTACTGGTAGGGGCCGGCATCATGAGTGCCACCCTGGCCGTACTGCTCAAAGAGCTCGACCCCGGCCTCACGCTGGAAGTCGTTGAGCTGATGGATTCGGGTGCCGCGGAGAGTTCCAACCCGTGGAACAACGCCGGTACCGGCCACGCCGGGCTGTGTGAGCTGAACTACACGCCGGAGGCCGCCGATGGCTCCATCGACATCAAGAAAGCCGTGCACATCAACACCCAGTTCGAGGTGTCGAAGCAGTTCTGGGCTTACCTGACCAAGAAGGGCACCTTTGGCTCGTCCAGGTCGTTCATCAGCCCGGTGCCCCACCTGAGCTTCGTGCAGGGCGACAAAGGCGTGTCCTTCCTCAAGAAGCGCTTTGAGACCCTCAGCCAGCACCACGCGTTTTCGGACATGCACTACACCGAAGACCGCAGCGAAATGGCCGAGTGGATGCCGCTGATGATGCCGGGCCGCCCGCTCGATGAAAAAATCGCCGCCACCCGTGTGATGAACGGCACAGACGTCAACTTTGGCGCCCTGACCAATCAGTTGCTCAGCCACCTGACCAGCTCGCCGGACGCCCAGGTCAAGTACTGCAAACGCGTGACCGGCCTCAAGCGCAACGGCGCGGGCTGGACCGTGAGTATCAAGGACGTGAACAGCGGTAACAGCCGCGACGTCGATGCCAAGTTCGTATTCCTCGGCGCTGGCGGTGCGGCGCTGCCGTTGCTGCAGGCCTCGGGCATCGAAGAGAGCAAAGGCTTCGGCGGCTTCCCGGTGAGCGGCCAGTGGCTGCGTTGCGACAACCCGGAAGTGGTCAAGCAGCACCAGGCCAAGGTCTACAGCCAGGCTGCCGTGGGCTCGCCGCCGATGTCCGTGCCGCACCTGGACACCCGCGTGGTGGATGGCAAGAAATCCCTGCTGTTCGGGCCATACGCCGGTTTCACCACCAAGTTCCTCAAACACGGCTCGTTCCTTGACCTGCCGATGTCGATTCGCGCCGGCAACATCGGCCCGATGCTGGCCGTGGCCCGCGACAACATGGACCTGACCAAGTACCTGGTCAGCGAAGTGCGCCAGTCCATGGAACAGCGCCTGGAATCCCTGCGTCGCTTCTACCCCGAGGCGAAAGCCGAAGACTGGCGCCTGGAAGTGGCCGGCCAGCGCGTGCAAATAATCAAGAAAGATCCGAAGAAAGGCGGCGTGCTGCAGTTCGGCACCGAACTGGTTGCTGCCAAGGACGGTTCGCTTGCGGCGCTGCTGGGCGCGTCTCCTGGTGCTTCGGTCACCGTCTCGATCATGCTGGAGCTGATCGAGCGCTGCTTCCCGCAGAAAGCCGCCGGTGAATGGGCCACCAAGCTGCACGAGATCTTCCCGGCGCGCGAGAAAGTGCTGGAGACGGACGCCGAGCTGTATCGCAAGATCAACACGCAGAACAACATCAGCCTGGAGCTGGTGGAACCTGTAGGAGCGAGCTCGCTCGCGAAAAACGTCAACGATAACGCGGCGCAAGTGGATTAAGGCGCCGCTCTCAGGTTCTTCGCGAGCAAGCTCGCTCCTACCGTTAAAAGCAAAACGCCCCGGACTCTAAAGCCGGGGCGTTTTTTTTGCTCGGACAATCAGCCGCGGGCGTTGTCGATCAGTTCGATGTACTCGGCGGCGTTGCGCTGGTCCTTGATCAGGTCGACGAAGGTCTGGCCATGCTCGTCCTTGCCGTCCAGGTCCAGGCCTGCTTCTTTGAAAAAGCCCAGGAAACGCTCGAAGTCGTCGATACGCAGGCCGCGATAGGCCTTGATCAGTTTGTGCAGGGACGGCGACGTCGCATCAACCGGCTCGAAGTCCAGGAACAACTTGATCTGGTCGTCACCGATTTCGTCGCCAATCACCTGTTTCTTATCTTTACGCATTACCGACTCCAGCCTGCAGACATTTACACGGGGTTTGAAGTCTACCTGCGCGACGCCGGATGTGGGAGGGGGCTCGCCCTAATACCTGTAGGAGCGAGCTTGCTCGTGAAAAGCTCAAAGGCGCCGCGTTTATTCAGGAAGCACGCGTTATCGTTGACGTTTTAGACGCCCACATTTGGATGCCAGTGTTCAGTCGAACTGAGCAAGCATCCAGCGCTGGTAGTCAGCCACACCTGCATCACCTTCTCGCGGTGCCCAATCAGCCAGTTCGCCCTCACCCACCGGTCGATAAGGCCCGGCCTTGCATTCGAACATCACCGTGTCAGGCTCCAGCACCACCAGGCCATGAAACACTCCCGGTGGCAGATCGACGCCTGCGCACTCGCCACCCGCCTGCATCACGCGTTTGGCGATCACTTCACCCGCATCGGTGAATATCAGCAGACCGAGGCGCCCCTGAAGCACCAGCAAAGTCTCGGCCTTGTCGGCGCTCAGGTGCCGATGAGGCGGCACATAGGTACTCGGCTGCAGCGCCACCGCGAGGCGATGACACGGCTCCTCCATCTGGTGGAAATTATGGTGGTATCGGCCACGGGGGCTATCGCCCGCTTTCTCGGCCAACTCTGCAAATAAGGTCTGATCAAGAAAGCGGGCCATCGATTACATCCCTTTAACGGCGTAGATGCCATTGGCGTTACGCCAGTAGCCCTTGTAGTCCATGCCATACCCGAAGATATAACGGTCAACGCACGGCAATCCGACGAAATCGGCTTTGAGCTCAGGACGAGCCTTGCGGTCGTGGTCTTTGTCGATCAGTACGGCGGTGTGCACTTTGCGTGCGCCGGCATGTTTGCAGAAGTCGATGATCGCACCCAGGGTGTGACCCTCATCGAGAATGTCATCGATGATCAGCACATCACGGTCGATGAAAGACACTTCCGGCTTGGCCTTCCAGAACAAGTCGCCGCCACTGGTTTCATTGCGATAGCGGGTGGCATGCAGGTAAGAGGCTTCCAATGGGAACTGCAGGTGAGTCAGCAATTTGCCGGCGAAGATCAGGCCACCGTTCATCACGCAGAAGACCACCGGGTTGGTGTCGGCCATTTCGCGAGTAATGTGCGCGCCGACCTTGGCGATCGCTGCTTCGACTTGCGCTTCGGTGTACAGGCAGTCAGCCTCGTGCATGATTTGACGGATATGCTCGAGATCAGCAGACATGGCGCTCTCCAAGGGGGTGCTGTGGCAAGAAAAGCGGGCGAAGGTACGCTTCTCGTGCGCTCCAATCAAGCCTTTATGGACTAACGTACTTGATGTCTATAGGACAACACCCTCGGATAGATTAATCTAGGCCGGTTTTTTTGCCCGCCGCCGGAGCCTTTCCTATGCCCACTCGCGAGATCCGCCACCCGCTGATCCGACACAAACTCGGCCTTATGCGCCGTGCCGACATTAGCACGAAGAACTTCCGTGAGCTTGCTCAGGAAGTCGGAGCGTTGCTCACTTACGAAGCCACCAAGGATTTGCCCCTGGAAACCTACGAGATCCCCGGTTGGGCCGGTCCCGTACAAGTGGAGAAAATCGCCGGTAAGAAAATTACCGTGGTACCGATCCTGCGCGCCGGTATCGGCATGCTTGAAGGTGTACTCAGCCTGATCCCGGGTGCCAAGGTCAGCGCCGTGGGCGTAGCCCGCAATGAAGAAACACTGCAGGCCCACACCTACCTGGAAAAACTCGTCCCGGAAATCAACGAGCGCCTGGCCATGATCATCGACCCGATGCTCGCCACCGGCAGTTCCATGGTCGCCACCATCGACCTGCTGAAAAAAGCCGGTTGCCGGGACATCCGCGCCATGGTGCTGGTGGCCGCGCCCGAAGGCATCGCCGCCGTCGAGAAGGCCCATCCGGATGTACAGATCTACACCGCATCCATCGATGAGCGCCTGAATGAACACGGCTACATCATTCCGGGCCTGGGCGATGCCGGTGACAAGATCTTCGGCACCAAGCAGAAGGACGCGTGAGCATGCAGGATGAATTCAACGACCCGCTTTGGCGCCAGATCCTGTCTGGCGCACAAATGCTCTTCGTAGCATTTGGCGCGTTGGTGTTGATGCCGCTGATCACAGGTCTTGATCCAAACGTCGCGCTGTTTACCGCAGGCCTGGGCACGTTGCTGTTCCAGGTGGTGACAGGGCGGCAGGTGCCGGTATTTTTGGCATCGAGCTTCGCGTTCATCACCCCGATCATTCTCGCCAAGGGCCAGTTCGGCCTCGCAGCGACCATGGGCGGGGTGATGGCAGCAGGTTTCGTCTATACGTTCCTGGGCCTGGCCGTGAAGGTCAAGGGCACCGGCTTTATCGACCGGCTGCTGCCGCCCGTGGTGATCGGCCCGGTGATCATCTCGATCGGCCTGGCCATGGCGCCGATTGCCGCCAACATGGCCATGGGCAAGTCCGGCGACGGTGCAGAGCTGATCCACTACCAGACGGCGATGCTGATTTCGATGCCAGCGCTGCTCACCACCTTGATCGTGGCGGTGTTCGGCAAAGGCATTTTCCGCCTAGTGCCGATCATTTCCGGCGTGCTGGTGGGTTTTGCCATGTCGTTCTACTTTGGTGTGGTCGACACGGCGAAAATCGCCGCTGCGCCGTGGTTCGCCCTGCCCCACTTCACCGCGCCGGAGTTCAACTGGCAGGCCATCCTGTTTATCGTCCCGGTAGCACTGGCCCCGGCGATCGAGCATATCGGTGGTGTGATTGCGGTAGGCAGCGTGACCGGCCGCGATTACCTGAAAAAGCCTGGCCTGCATCGCACGCTGCTGGGTGACGGTATCGCCACCACGGCTGCCGGCATGTTTGGCGGCCCGCCAAACACCACCTACGCCGAAGTGACCGGCGCCGTGATGCTGACCAAGAACTACAACCCGAAAATCATGACCTGGGCGGCAGTGTTTGCCATCAGCCTGGCATTCATCGGCAAGTTCGGCGCACTGCTGCAGAGTATCCCGGTGCCGGTGATGGGCGGGATTCTGTGCCTGCTGTTCGGCTCGATTGCCGCGGTGGGGATGAACACGCTGATTCGCCACAAGATCGACCTGGGCGAGGCGCGCAACCTGGTGATTGTGTCGGTAACGCTGGTGTTCGGGATTGGCGGTGTGCTGGTCGGTACCGGCACCGGCCCGGATGATTTCGGCCTCAAGGGCATCGCCCTGTGTGCAGTGGTGGCGATTGGTTTGAATTTGTTGCTGCCGGGCAATGATGGCTGGAAGAACAAGAAGCCGGATGAGCCGCTGCTGTAACTGACTAAACGCAAATCAGTGTGGGAGCTGGCTTGCCTGCGATGACGGTGTATCAAACGACAGATAGGTCGACTGTTACACCGTCATCGCAGGCAAGCCAGCTCCCACATTTGATTTTCAGCGTCTGTCAGAGCTCGCCGAGCCCGTCGATCAGCGCCTGGTTCTGCTCCGGCGTCCCGATGCTGATGCGCAAGAACTGAGCAATCCGCTCCTGCTTGAAGTGCCGCACGATCACCCCTTGCTCACGCAACTTGGCGGCAAGCCCTGCAGCGTCATGCCGCGGGTGACGCGCAAAGATGAAGTTCGCTGCCGACGGCAATACCTCAAACCCCTTGCCCTGCAATTGCGCGACGACCTGGTTGCGGCTGTCGATCACCCACTGACAGGTTTTCTCGAAATATTCACGGTCGTCAAACGCGGCCGCCGCGCCAACAATCGCCAACCGATCCAACGGGTAGGAGTTGAAGCTGTTCTTGACCCGCTCCAGCGCTTCGATCAGGTCTGGGTGGCCCACGGCCAGGCCCACACGCAAACCGGCCAGTGAGCGCGATTTGGACAGGGTCTGGGTCACCAGCAGGTTCGGGTAACGGTCTACCAGGCTGATGGCAGTTTCGCCGCCGAAGTCGATATAGGCTTCATCGACCACCACCACCGAATCCGGGCTGGCCTTGAGGATCTGCTCCACCGCGTCCAGCGCCAGTACGCAGCCGGTGGGCGCGTTAGGGTTGGGGAAGATGATCCCGCCGTTGGGCCTGGCATAGTCAGTGGCCCGAATCTGGAACTGTTGGTCCAGTGGCACCGCGTCGAACGTGATGCCGTACAGGCCGCAGTACACCGGGTAGAAGCTGTAGCTGATATCCGGGAACAGCAGCGGCAGATCGTGCTGGAACAGACCATGGAAGATGTGCGCCAAGACTTCGTCGGAACCGTTGCCGAGGAACACCTTGCCGGCATCGATCCCGTAATACCTGGCCACGGCCTGCTTGAGCAGGTCGCTGTTGGGGTCCGGGTACAGGCGCAAGTTGTCGTTCAACTCGGCCTGCATTGCCGCCAGCGCCTTGGGCGATGGGCCGTAGGGGTTTTCGTTGGTGTTGAGCTTGACCAGCTTGGTCAGCTTCGGTTGCTCACCGGGTACGTAAGGCACCAGGTCCTTGACGAAAGGGCTCCAGAATTTGCTCATGCCTTACTCTCCCTTGACGATGCGGTATTCAGCGCTGCGTGCGTGCGCGCTGAGGGATTCACCACGGGCCAGCACCGAGGCGGTCTTGCCCAGTTCGGAAGCGCCTTGTGGCGAGCAGAAGATAATCGACGAGCGCTTCTGGAAGTCGTACACCCCCAGCGGCGACGAGAAACGCGCAGTACCGGAGGTTGGCAACACGTGATTGGGCCCGGCGCAATAGTCACCCAGGGCTTCGCTGGTGTGACGGCCCATGAAGATCGCCCCAGCGTGACGGATCGATGGCAACCAGGCCTGTGGGTCCGCTACGGACAGCTCAAGGTGCTCCGGTGCGATGCGATTGGCCACTTCAATGGCCTGCTCCATGTCACGCACCAGAATCAGCGCACCACGGCCGTTGATCGACTTCTCGATGATCTCGGCACGCTCCATGGTCGGCAGCAGCTTATTGATGCTGGCGGCGACCTTGTCGAGGAACTCGGCATCGGGGCTGACCAGGATCGCCTGGGCGTCTTCATCGTGCTCCGCCTGGGAGAACAGGTCCATGGCGATCCAGTCCGGGTCGGTCTGGCCGTCACACACCACGAGGATTTCGGAAGGACCGGCAATCATGTCGATACCGACCTGGCCGAACACATGGCGTTTGGCGGTGGCGACGTAGATATTGCCGGGGCCGACCACTTTGTCGACCTTCGGCACGCTTTCGGTGCCATAAGCCAGCGCTGCGACGGCCTGGGCGCCACCGATGGTGAACACACGGTCCACACCGGCGATGCAGGCGGCAGCCAGCACCAGCTCGTTGATTTCGCCACGCGGGGTCGGCACCACCATGACCACTTCGGTCACACCTGCGACTTTGGCCGGGATCGCATTCATCAATACCGACGATGGATACGACGCCTTACCGCCCGGCACGTACAGACCGGCGCGGTCCAGTGGCGTGACCTTCTGGCCCAGCACAGTGCCGTCGGCCTCAGTGTAGCTCCAGGAGTCCTGCTTCTGCTTTTCGTGATAGCTGCGTACCCGCGCCGCAGCGACTTCGAGGGCTTCGCGCTGCGGTGCGGTGATGCGCGTCAGCGCAAGCTCCAGGCGTTCACGCGGCAGGATCAGGTCAGCCATGGACTGCACGTCCAGGCCGTCGAACTGGCGGGTGAAGTCCACCAGCGCTGCATCACCGCGCTCACGCACGGCCTTGATGATGTCGAGCACCCGCTGGTTGACCGAGTCGTCGGACACGCTTTCCCAGCTCAGCAGATGATCCAGATGATGGGCGAAATCCGGGTCGGCAGCGTTGAGTCGGGCAATTGCAGTGGACGTGGTCATAGCGAGGGCCTCAATAGAATTGGCAAAAACTCAGGCGCCCTAAACTAGCAGTCGTTTCCGCTTGGGCACCTGAGAATTCTGGCTATGAGGCGGATAGACGGGCGTAGCTCTTCAGCTACGCGGGGGAGTCAACCGCGGTGTCGAGACTCCACTGCCTTGCGCAGGGTGTCGATCAACGCCTGGATACGGGCGTGCTGCATCTTCATCGATGCTTTGTTGACGATCAGGCGGGAGCTGATGTCAGCGATAAAATCCTGGGGCTCCAAACCGTTGGCGCGCAGGGTGTTGCCGGTGTCGACCACGTCGATGATCTTGTCCGCCAGGCCGATCAGCGGTGCCAGCTCCATGGAGCCGTAGAGCTTGATGATATCGACCTGACGGCCTTGTTCGGCGTAATAGCGCTTGGCAACGTTGACGAACTTGGTGGCGACCCGCAAGCGGCCCTTGGGTTCGACATCACCGACGCGGCCGGCGGTCATCAGCTTGCACAGTGCGATGCGCAGGTCCAGGGGCTCGTACAGGCCCTGGCCGCCGTATTCCATCAGCACATCCTTGCCGGCAACACCCAGGTCGGCGGCGCCATGTTCAACGTAGGTCGGCACGTCGGTAGCCCGCACGATCAGCAGGCGCACGTCGTCCTGGGTCGTGGGGATGATCAGCTTGCGGCTCTTGTCCGGATTCTCGGTCGGCACGATGCCCGCTTCAGCCAGAAGCGGCAACGTGTCGTCAAGGATGCGGCCCTTGGACAGTGCGATGGTCAACATGGGAAATGTCAGTCCTTCATCAGGCTATTGCTGTCCGGTCGCAAACGGCGCCAGACACAGATCGAGGCCATGACAGCCTCGATTTGAAACAAACCAGTCAACAACAAACTGTGGCGAGGGAGCTTGCTCCCGCTGAGACGCGAAGCGGCCCTCGAAGAGCGGGACTGCTACGCAGTCCAGCGGGAGCAAGCTCCCTCGCCACAAACAGGGACTAGCCCGGTACGCGGCGAATCTTCGCGCCGAGCATCTGCAGTTTCTCTTCGATGCACTCGTAACCACGGTCTATGTGGTAGATGCGGTCGATCAGGGTGTCACCTTCGGCGCACAGTGCCGAGATTACCAGGCTGGCCGAGGCACGCAGGTCGGTTGCCATGACTGGCGCGCCCTTGAGCTTGTCGATCCCGGTGACGATGGCGGTGTTGCCTTCGACCTGGATCTTGGCGCCCATGCGGTGCAGTTCATACACGTGCATGAAGCGGTTTTCGAAGATGGTCTCGATCACGGCACCGGTGCCTTCGGCAATCGCGTTCAAGGAGATGAACTGCGCTTGCATGTCGGTCGGGAACGCCGGGTACGGAGCGGTACGCACGTTGACGGCTTTTGGCCGCTTGCCGTGCATGTTCAGCTCGATCCAGTCTTCGCCGGTGGTGATCTCTGCGCCGGCTTCCTTGAGTTTTTCCAGGACGGCTTCCAGGATGGTCGGATCGGTGTCCTTGACCTTCACACGGCCACCTGTCACGGCAGCGGCAACCAGGTAGGTACCGGTCTCGATGCGGTCAGGCATGACTTTGTAGGTGGCGGTGTGCAGACGCTCTACACCATCAATAGTGATGGTGTCGGTGCCAGCACCGGAAACCTTCGCGCCCATGGCGTTGAGGAAGTTGGCCAGGTCGACCACTTCCGGCTCGCGTGCGGCGTTCTGCAACACGCTGCGACCGTTGGCCAGAGCAGCGGCCATCATGATGTTCTCGGTACCGGTGACGCTGACGGTATCAAAGAAGAAGTTCGCGCCGCGCAGGCCGCCTTCCGGCGCCTTGGCCTTGATGTAGCCGCCTTCGACGTCGATGACTGCGCCCATGGCCTCAAGGCCACGGATGTGCAGGTCGACCGGACGCGAACCAATGGCGCAACCGCCAGGCAAGGCTACTTCGGCTTCGCCGAAACGGGCAACCATAGGGCCCAGCACCAGGATCGACGCACGCATGGTTTTCACCAGTTCGTACGGAGCGACCAGGGTCTTGATGGTGCGTGGGTCGATTTCGACGGCCAGCTTCTCGTCGATCACCGGCTCAATGCCCATGCGACCGAACAACTCGATCATGGTGGTGATGTCGTGCAGGTGCGGCAGGTTGGCCACAGTCACCGGGCCATCGCACAGCAGGGTCGCTGCCAGGATCGGCAAGGCGGAGTTTTTCGCACCGGAAATGCGAATCTCGCCATCAAGGCGGGCACCGCCGGTAATAATCAATTTATCCATAAGAATCTCGACGCCTTGGGGGCTCAGGTGCGCTCGGCCCAGGCCGCGCGGCTGAAAAATTTCATAGTGACCGCATGGATGCTGCCATCGGTGATCCATGGGTTCAAATGGGCATAGATCTGCTGCTGACGCTTGACCGGGCTCAATGCCGCCAGTTCATCGCTAATCACGTTCAGCTGGAAATTGCAGCCTTCGCCTTCGACTTCTACAGTCGTTTCAGGCAGCTTTCCTTCAAGGAAGCTCTTAACTTCTAGGGCCTGCATGCTCAACCTCTATCGGCGCCCAGTGCGCACGGGTCGCACATCATACAAAAAAGCCCCGCGCCTGCGAACCCCGCATAGCAGGACTCTGACGGGGGGCTTCTTTAATAATGTGTATCAGGGATGCGCCAGCAGCTCGGTCAAACCGGAAACTTCGGCAATTTCGCGCATGTCTTCTGGTAACGCACGGATGCTTACCGGCTTTTTCGCCGCCTCGGCATCACGCATGAAGCACAGCAACAACGACAAGCCGACGCTGCTGGACTTGGTCACCGCCGAGCAATCAAGCACCAGCTCTGGCGCCTTGCTGGCCTTGATCAGCGCCTGGCCCTGCTTGCGCAGGTCAGGCCCGGTGCGGTAATCCAGCACGCCGCTGAGGAACAGCTCGCCGGCGTCGCCGATACGAACAGCCGACTCGGTCATTGCGCAGGCTTCCCGGCAGCTTTATCGGTTTCTTCCTTGGCCTTGGCCACTTCACCGGCCCAACCATTGATGGTCTTGTCCAGATCGTTGCCATTGCGCTGCATCGCGTCGGCGAACTGATCACGGAACAGCTTGCCGATGTTGATACCGTTGATGATCACGTTACGCAGTTTCCACTCACCGTTGATCTTCGTCAGGGTGTAGGACACAGGGTACACGGCGCCATTGCTGCCGGAGACTTTCATTCCGACTTCGGCACGGTCGCCCGACTCGTCCTTGGGCGCATCAACGATAATGCCCTGGTTGTTGTATTCCAGCAGAGCGTTACCGTAGAACTGGAACAGCCCCTTCTTGAAGTTTTCCTGGAACGTCTGCATTTGCGCAGGCGTAGCTTTGCGCGAATATTTGACCGTCATGATGCTTTTGGAGATGCCTTCAGCATCGACCACAGGGCCAACGATCGTGTTGAGCGCGTTGTAGAACCTGGAAGGGTCTTGCTTGTACTGTTCTTTATTAGCCTTGAGGTCAGCCAGCATTTTGCTGGTGGTGTCCTGCACCAAATCGTGGGCAGAACCTGCCGCGTTGGCCATCATCGGCAATGCTGCAAGCAGTACCAGCAGGCCACGTCGCAAGGTAGAGATCATGAACAGATTCCTCATTTAGCGTCTTTATTGACCGTATTGAGCAAAAATTTCCCGATCAGGTCTTCAAGCACCAGCGACGACTGTGTGTCGTGGATGGTCGAACCATCCTTGAGCAGGGCTGTTTCCCCCCCCACGCTGACCCCGATGTACTTCTCGCCCAGCAAACCCGCAGTGAGGATAGATGCCGTGGAGTCAGTTGGCAGATTATCTACCTTCTTGTCCAGTTGCATCGTCACCCGACCGGTAAAGCTGTCGCGATCCAGATCGATTGCCGTGACCTTGCCGATGGTGACACCGGCCATGGTCACTTTGGATCTGACCGTCAAACCGGCGATATTGTCGAAGTACGCGTAAAGTTTATAGGTATCGGCGGTAGGGCTGGCCGAAAGGCCACTGACTCGCAGGGCCAGCAACAGTAAAGCCAGGATGCCAGCCAGCAAGAAAAGGCCGACACCGATTTCCACAGTGCGGTTTTGCATCAGAAATCTCCAAACATCAAGGCGGTCAAAATGAAGTCAAGGCCCAGTACCGCCAACGAAGCGTATACAACGGTCTTGGTAGTGGCACGGCTGATCCCCTCTGAAGTGGGCTCACAGTCATAGCCTTGGAATACGGAAATCCAGGTCACCACAAAGGCAAAGACAATGCTCTTTATGATGCCGTTGAGCACGTCACCGGTGAAGGTCACGCTGTTTTGCATGTTGGCCCAGTAGGAGCCGTCGTAGACCCCCAGCCAGTCAACCGCCACCCACGAACCACCCCAGATACCCACCACGCTGAAGATCATTGCCAGCAGTGGCAGGGAAATGAAGCCGGCCCACAGGCGCGGGGCAACAATGTACTTGAGCGGGTCCACGCCGATCATTTCCAGGCTGGACAGCTGCTCAGTGGATTTCATATTGCCGATTTCAGCGGTCAGCGCCGAACCTGCACGCCCCGCGAACAACAAGGCGGTAACCACCGGGCCAAGCTCACGCAACAGGGTCAGGGCCACCATCTGCCCTACCGCCTGCTCCGAGCCGTAGCTGGACAGGATATTGAAACCCTGCAGCGCCAGCACCATGCCGATGAATACGCCGGAGACCACGATGATCACCAGGGACATCACCCCCACCGAGTGCAGCTGCTTGACCAGCAGGCCAAAGCCGCCGCCGATACCGCCGCGCCCCAGCAAGGCGTGAAACAGGAAAATGGTCGAACGCCCCAGCACTTCGACGATGTCGATGCCCGAGCGACCGAAAAGGCGAACCTTCTCGATAAGAGATGTCTTGCGCATCAGCGCTTCCCCAGAAGATCTGAGCGGTAGTCCGCTGCCGGAAAGTGAAAAGGCACCGGGCCATCGGGGTTGCCGGTCATGAATTGGCGAATGCGCGGGTTATCGGCGTTCATCAGCTCTTCAGGCGTACCCTGCCCCAGCACCTGACCATCACCCACTACATACAGGTAGTCGGCGATGCTCGCGGTTTCGGCCAGGTCGTGGGAAACCACGATGCTGGTGATCCCCAATGCATCGTTGAGCAGGCGGATCAGGCGCACCAACACGCCCATGGCGATCGGATCCTGACCTACGAATGGCTCGTCATACATGAGGATCTGTGGGTCGAGGGCAATCGCCCGCGCCAAGGCAACACGGCGCTTCATGCCGCCGGACAACTCGTCCGGCATCAGGTCGATGGCGCCGCGAAGCCCTACGGCCTGCAGTTTCAACAACACGATGTCACGAATCATTTCATCGGACAGCTGGGTGTGCACCCGCAGCGGAAAGGCTACGTTTTCGAACACATCGAGGTCGGTGAACAGCGCGCCGCTCTGAAATAGCACGCCCATATGCTTGCGCGCATCGAACAGATCGCTACGCGACAGCGTTGGCAGGTTCTGGCCGTTGACCCACACTTCCCCGGCACTGGGGCGCAATTGCATGCCCATCAGGCGCAACAGGGTGGTCTTGCCGCAACCGGAAGGCCCCATGATGCCCGTGACCTTGCCGCGAGGAATGCGAATATCGACGTTATTAAAGATGCTGCGCGTACCGCGCTTGAAGGTAAGACCCTTCAGCTCGACCGCGTAGGCGTTATCGGCACTCATCTAATCTCCTTGGGATGCAGCCTTTCACTCAGACACCATGTGTGCGACTTTGGTTTTCAACAGATGCGCAATAGTTGAGCACATGGGTTGGGCGGACCGAACTGGCGGCGAACTATATCACTGCTGGTACAGAGCCCCCAAGGCCGGAACAGCGCTGGTTCAGATTTGAGACAGGGAAAAAACGTTGCTTGCTATGTTACCGACGGTGGTTTTCAGTTATTCCGCGCACAAAGCCTGACGAACTTGCGTGAGGGAATTGATCATTACCGCTATAATCGCCGACTTTTCGTCAGGCTATACGATTTCAGACATGAGCCAATCCAGCGACCTTATTCAATCCGCACAACGCACCATACGCCTTGAGCTTGAAGCCGTAGAGGGCTTGCTGGCGCATATCGACGCGGATTTCGTGCGCGCCTGCGAGATGATTCTGGCCAGCAAGGGCCGCGTTGTGGTGGTCGGCATGGGCAAGTCCGGCCACATTGGCAACAAGATCGCAGCGACCCTGGCGAGCACCGGGACCACCGCGTTTTTCGTGCACCCGGCCGAAGCCAGCCACGGCGACATGGGTATGATCACCAAGGACGACGTGATCCTCGCCCTGTCCAACTCCGGTACTACCAACGAAATCGTGACCCTGCTGCCGCTGATCAAGCGCCTGGGCATCCAGATGATCAGCCTCACTGGCAACCCTGAGTCAACGCTGGCCAAGGCCGCCGACGTCAACCTGAACGTGCACGTAGCCCATGAGGCCTGCCCGCTGAACCTGGCGCCCACCTCCTCCACTACCGCCGCGCTGGTAATGGGCGATGCCCTGGCGGTGGCACTGCTGGAGGCCCGCGGGTTTACGGCCGAGGACTTCGCATTTTCCCATCCGGGTGGCGCACTGGGCCGTCGCCTGCTGCTGAAAGTGGAAAATGTCATGCATCGCGGCGCCGAGCTGCCGAGCGTTCCACGCGGCACCCTGCTCAGGGATGCGCTGATGGAAATGACCCGCAAGGGCTTGGGCATGACTGCCATCGTCGAAACCGATGGCCGACTGGCAGGGATATTCACCGACGGTGACCTGCGTCGCACCCTTGACCGCACCATTGATATTCATACCGCGACCATCGACGCAGTGATGACCCCTCACGGCAAGACCGCGCGCGCTGAAATGCTTGCGGCCGAAGCGTTGAAAATCATGGAAGATCACCGCATAGGTGCTCTTATCGTGGTCGACGACGATGACCGGCCGATCGGGGCCCTTAACCTTGGCGACTTGCTGCGCGCAGGAGTGATGTAAATGAACAGCGACCTGTTGCAACGCGGTAAAGAAATCAAGCTGGCGATTTTCGACGTTGACGGCGTGCTGACCGATGGCCGCCTGTACTTCCTCGAAGACGGCAGCGAATTCAAGACCTTCAACACCCTCGACGGCCAAGGCATCAAGATGCTGATGGCAGCGGGCGTGCAAACCGCAATTATCAGCGGTCGAAAAACACCGGTTGTGGAACGCCGTGCACAAAACCTCGGTATTCCTCACCTGTATCAGGGCCGCGAGGATAAACTGGTGGTGCTGGACGAGCTTCTTGGCCAACTCAACCTAAGCTATGAACAAGTCGCCTATCTGGGCGACGACCTGCCAGACCTGCCGGTGATTCGCCGGGTGGGCCTGGGCATGGCCGTCGCAAATGCCGCGGCGTTTGTCCGCGAACACGCCCATGGCATCACCACCGCCCGTGGCGGCGAGGGTGCCGCCCGCGAGTTCTGCGAGTTGATCCTGCGTGCCCAAGGCAGTCTTGAAGCGGCCCACGCCGCCTACCTATAGAGCGTTATATGCTGAGTAAAAAGATTCGCAACTTCCTGTTATTCGGGGTCAGCGCCGCGCTGCTCCTGGCGGTGGGCTACTGGAATATCAGCCCGGAGCGCTTTCTCGACAAGCCTGTTGCACAGGTTGACGAAGGCCTTATCGACTATTACGCCACCAATGCCTACAGCATTCAGTATCTGCCCGACGGCAAGGTGCAGTATGAGATGACATCGGACAAGGTCGAGCACTTGAAGGCTTCCGAAGTCAGCCTGCTGACGAATCCGGACCTGAACCTGTATCGCGGCACCGAATTTCCCTGGCACGTGACCAGCAAGCGTGGCGAAGTCAACCCTGACGGCACCGAAGTTGAACTGATCGACTCGGTTCGCGTCGCACGTACAGACGCGCAGAACCGCGACACCATCATTACCAGCAGTCGCATGACCGTATTCCCACAGAAGCAATATGCGCAGACCGAGCAAGACGTTAGAATCGACGGCGCTGGCGGTGTATCGACTGGCAAGGGAATGAAAGCGTATTTGAAAGAAAGCAGGATACACCTGCTATCGAACGTAAGAGGACAGTATGAGGCTCGTTAAAACTCTCCCTATTTTGCTCGGTCTGGGCGCAGCACTGGGAAGCGTGAGCGCCTGGGCTCTGCCGAACGATAGCCAGCAACCGATCCACATCTCGGCTGACGATGCGCAGCTCGATGACAAGCAAGGTGTCGCCACCTACACCGGCGGCGTGATCATCACCCAAGGCTCGATGAAGATTACCGGCAACACGGTGACCCTGACTCGTACTAAGACCGGCGATATCGATGTGGTGACTTCGGTCGGCAACCTGGCTTATTTCGAGCAGAAGCAGTCCGCTACCGATACAGGCCCCATGAAAGGCTACGGCAAGACTATCCAGTATCACGCCCAGCAGAACCGCATCGTACTGATTGATCAGGCCAAGGTGCTGAGCCCGGACGGCAACTCCACGGAAGGTGAAAAAATCACCTATGACACCGTGAAGCAGATCGCTAACGCCGGTCGCGCCAACGGCAACAAGGTCACCGCACCCCGCCCACGCATCGACATGGTTATCCAGCCGAAGAAGAAGGCCGAGTAATGGCAACCCTGAAAGCCCAGCATCTGGCCAAGGCCTATAAAAGCCGCCAGGTGGTACGCGACGTCAGCCTGTCGATCGACAGCGGCCAGATCGTCGGCCTGCTCGGCCCTAACGGTGCCGGCAAAACCACCTGCTTCTATATGATCGTCGGGCTGGTCCAGGCGGACCAGGGTCGCGTATTGATCGACGACCTGGACGTCAGCCACCAACCCATGCACGGTCGTGCACGGGCAGGTATCGGCTATCTTCCGCAGGAGGCGTCGATCTTCCGTAAACTGTCGGTAGCCGACAACATCATGGCGATCCTCGAGACCCGCAAGGAACTCGATCGCGATGGCCGCCGCCAGGAGCTGGAAAGCCTGCTGCAGGAATTCCACATCAACCATATTCGCGACAACCTCGGCATGAGCTTGTCCGGTGGTGAACGTCGTCGCGTGGAAATCGCCCGCGCCCTGGCGACCGCGCCGAAATTCATCCTGCTGGATGAACCCTTTGCCGGCGTCGACCCGATTTCGGTGGGCGACATCAAGCAGATCATCCATCACCTCAAGGCCAAGGGCATTGGCGTGCTGATCACCGATCACAACGTGCGCGAAACCCTCGATATCTGCGAAACCGCGTATATCGTCAACGATGGTCAGCTGATTGCCGAAGGCGATGCCGAAACCATCCTGGCCAACGAGCTGGTGAAGGAAGTGTACCTGGGTCACGAGTTCCGCCTGTAAACACAGGGGTATCGCGCTCTTACCTGGAGCGTGCGGGAGTCAATGGAAACCTCGGTTTTTTTATTGTTACCGCGCTCTAGGCAAAGGCCCCGAGATCAGGCATATAATTTGCTTATGTTTGGCGCTCACGCGCCCTGTCGTGGATGGCGCATTGCGCCGGCGAATAAGGTGTTAAGCCCCTGCCATGAAACCATCGCTAGTCCTGAGAATGGGCCAGCAGCTGACGATGACACCGCAGCTGCAACAGGCCATCCGCCTGCTCCAATTGTCGACCCTGGACCTGCAACAGGAGATCCAGGAGGCCCTGGAGTCCAATCCGATGCTCGAACGCCAGGAAGAAGGCGACGACTTCGATAACGCAGATCCTCTGGCCGATAACATCGAGCAAAAACCCAATTCCGACGTGCAGGAACCCTCCTATCAGGAAACCGCCCCGACGGTGGACAACCTGGAGGAAGGCGACTGGAACGAACGCATTCCCAACGAGCTTCCCGTGGACACCGCCTGGGAAGACGTCTACCAGACCAGCGCCAGCAGCCTGCCAAGCAGCGATGATGACGAGTGGGATTTCACTACCCGCACGTCGGCGGGCGAGAGCCTTCAGAGCCACTTGCTGTGGCAACTGAACCTGGCGCCGATGTCCGATACCGATCGCCTGATCGCGGTAACCCTGATCGATTGCATCAATAATCAGGGTTACCTGGACGAAACCCTCGACGAGATCCTCGAGGCCTTCGACCCGGAACTGGATATCGAACTGGACGAAATCGAAGCCGTCCTGCACCGCATCCAGCAATTCGAGCCCGCAGGCATCGGCGCACGCACACTCAGCGAGTGCCTGTTACTGCAACTGCGCCAATTACCGGCCAAGACGCCATGGCTCACGGAAGCGCAACGCTTGGTCAGTGACTACATCGACCTGCTGGGCAGTCGCGACTACAGCCAACTGATGCGCCGTATGAAGCTCAAGGAAGATGACTTGCGCCAGGTCATCGAACTGGTGCAAAGCCTCAACCCGCGTCCAGGCTCGCAGATCGAGTCCAGCGAAGCCGAATATGTGGTGCCCGACGTCATTGTGCGCAAGGACAACGAACGCTGGCTGGTGGAGCTGAACCAGGAGTCAGTACCGCGCCTGCGGGTCAACCCGCAATACGCAGGTTTTGTGCGCCGCGCCGACACCAGCGCCGATAACACCTTCATGCGCAACCAGTTGCAGGAAGCGCGGTGGTTCATCAAGAGCCTGCAAAGCCGCAACGAAACCCTGATGAAAGTCGCAACCCAGATCGTCGAACACCAGCGCGGTTTCCTGGAGTACGGCGACGAGGCCATGAAGCCTCTCGTGCTGCACGACATCGCCGAAGCCGTCGGCATGCATGAATCGACGATTTCCCGGGTTACCACGCAGAAATTCATGCATACCCCACGGGGTATTTATGAGCTGAAATACTTTTTCTCCAGCCACGTCAGCACCTCTGAAGGCGGTGAATGCTCGTCCACGGCGATCCGTGCGATCATCAAAAAACTGGTTGCCGCTGAAAATCAGAAAAAGCCGTTGAGTGACAGCAAGATCGCTGGTTTACTGGAGGCACAAGGCATTCAGGTCGCCCGTCGAACCGTCGCCAAGTACCGCGAGTCCCTAGGGATCGCGCCTTCCAGCGAGCGTAAGCGGTTGATGTGACGGGCGGGCCACAGCGTTCCAGTGGTGGGTATTCCTGCCCACCGCTTTATGCACTGGCAACGAAGGAGAAGCTGTATGCAAGTCAACATCAGTGGACACCAGCTGGAAGTCACCAAGCCCCTGCGTGAATACACCGAGAGCAAACTGAACAAGCTTGCGGGGCATTTTGACAAGATCACCAACGTGCAGGTCATCATGGAGGTCGATAAGCTCAAGCAGAAAATCGAGGCCACCCTGCACGTACCGAATGCCAAGCTCGTCGCCAATGCGGAACATGAAGATATGTACGCGGCCATTGACTCCCTCTACGACAAGCTCGACCGCCAACTCATAAAGCATAAGGAAAAGAATCTGCACCTGATGCAAGGTACAGGTCGTTAACTCTCCCCCCATGATCCGACTTGAAAACATCCTGACCCCCGGCCGTTCCCTCGTGAACGTGCCGGGCGGCAGTAAAAAGCGCGCCCTCGAACAAATTGCCAACCTGATCGCCCGGGAAATTCCGGATCTGGAGATGCAAGATGTCTTCGAAGCTCTGATTGCCCGTGAAAAACTCGGCTCCACCGGTTTTGGCAACGGCATCGCGATCCCCCACTGCCGCCTCAAAGGTTGTGATAAACCCGTGAGCGCGCTGATGCACCTGGACGCTCCGATTGATTTCGACGCCATCGACGGCGCCCCGGTCGACCTGCTGTTTGTGCTGCTGGTCCCGGAAGCCGCCACCGATGCGCACCTGGAACTGCTACGGCAGATCGCCAGCATGCTAGACCGCAAGGATGTACGCGACAAACTGCGCAGCGCTTCCAGCAATGAAGCGTTGTACCAAGTTGTCCTGGATGAACAAAACGGGCAGTAATCATGCGTTTGATCATCGTCAGCGGTCGCTCCGGCTCCGGTAAGAGCACCGCCCTCAATGTGCTTGAGGACAACGGCTTCTATTGCATCGACAACCTGCCTGCCGGCCTGCTGCCAGAGCTGGCGGAGCGTGCACTGATCCATACCGAATTGGCGCAGCCGCTCGTTGCGGTCTCGATTGATGCGCGCAACCTGCCCAGCCACCTCTCGCGCTTCCCGGAACTGTTGGAAGAAGTGCGTGCCAAGCACATTCATTGCGATGTGCTGTACCTGGATGCCGACGAAGAGACCCTGCTCAAGCGTTTCTCCGAAACCCGTCGACGCCACCCCCTCAGCAGCGCCAACCGTTCCCTGGCCGAAGCCATCGAGGACGAGACCAAGCTGCTCGGGCCGATCATTGACCTGGCCGACCTGAAGATCAACACCACCAACCTGAACCTGTATCAGTTGCGCGACGCGATCAAGCTGCGCCTGCTGAACCAGCCTGAGCCGGGCACAGCGTTTCTGGTCGAGTCGTTTGGCTTCAAGCGGGGCATGCCGGTAGATGCCGACCTTGTGTTCGATGTGCGCTGCCTGCCCAACCCTTACTGGAAACCGGAGTTACGCGACCAGTCCGGGCTGGATCAGCCCGTGATCGACTACCTGGCCGCACAACCGGACGTAGAAGAGATGTTCCTGGATATCTCCAGCTACCTGCTCAAATGGTTGCCGCGCTTTGCCGCCAGCAATCGAGCCTATGTCACCATTGCCATTGGCTGCACTGGCGGCCACCACCGCTCGGTCTATCTGACTGAGCGCCTGGGCCAGGTGCTGCAACAAACCCTCAAGAACGTCCAGGTTCGCCACCGCGACCTGAGTTGAAAGGAACACCTGCGCGATGCCTGCTCTGGAAATTGAAATCATCAACAAGCTGGGCCTGCACGCACGGGCGTCGGCTAAATTCGTCGGCGTGGCCGGCCAGTTCCCCTGCCAGATCCGTGCTGGGCGTACGCCAGAGTCCATGGTAGATGGCAAAAGCATCATGGCGATGATGATGTTGGCGGCCGGCAAAGGCACAAAAATTCATCTGAGCACCGAGGGCGAGCAAGAAGACGAAGCAATGGCCGCACTGGTCGAGTTGATCAACAACTACTTCGACGAAGGCGAATAACCCCCTTATGTAGGAGCGAGCTTGCTGGCGAAACGTCAACGATAACGCGGGCATCCTGGTTTAACGCAGTGTTCTCAGGTTTTTCGCGAGCAAGCTCGCTCCCACATGGAACCACCCTCAGCCCAACGCCGTATCCATCACCATCATCACGCAAAACCCGAGGCACAGCCCAAGGCTGGCAAGCTTTTCATGGCCATTGCGGCGCGACTCGGGGATGACTTCATGAGTCACGACCAGCAACATTGCCCCGGCGGCCAACGCCAAACCCAGCGGCAACAACACTTCGGCAAGGCTCACCAGCCATGCACAGAGCACCGCAAATACCGGCTCAACCAAGCCTGATGCAGCGCCAATCAAAAAGGCTTTGATCCGCGACATTCCCGCCCCAGCCAATACCAGCGCAATCACCAGCCCTTCAGGCACATCCTGCAGGGCAATGCCCATGGCGAGGCTGTCGGCATCCGCCATGCCTCCGCCCGCAGAAACCCCCACAGCCATGCCTTCCGGAATGTTGTGCGCAATGATGGCAAACACAAACAACCAAATACGCGGCGGGATAACCGGTTTATCCGGTGTACCCACCAGCATTTCCGGGCTGGCGCCAGAAACCTTGCGGTCTACGAGGTACAGGCCGAACGCCCCGAGCATGATGCCGAAGCTGATCAAGCCACTGGCGCCCCAAGGTGAAAGTCCCAGGCTTTCGGCGGCGGCGATACCCGGCACCACCAGAGAAAACGCAGTCGCCGCCAGCATCACACCAGCACCAAAGCCCAGCAGGGTGTCGCTAAGCGCCATCGGCATGCGCCGAATCACCAACACCGGCACCGCGCCCAGCGCCGTGCCAAGCGCGCAAATCGCCCCCCCCTGCAAAGCACGCAGTATGCGCGGTTCCAGGTTCAACCAGGCCAGCCCATGGGCCACCAATAACGCAGTACCTGCCAATAGCAGCAGCGTGCCAAACGCATAACGAAACATTCGCACGCTACCGATCGCCAGTGTTTGAGTGCCCATAGTCGGCCTTAGATCTTGTTATGGAGTGAATGTCAGGCCAAAGCGGCCTGATAGCGCGCGGCAACCTCCGGCCAGTTGATGACGCTATAGAATGCATTGATGTACTCCGGTCGTCGGTTTTGATATTGCAGGTAGTAAGCGTGCTCCCAGACGTCCAGGCCCAGCACCGGCGTATTGCCGCTCATCAGCGGGCTGTCCTGGTTGCCGCTGCTTTCCACCACCAGCGTTTTTTGTGGCGTAACGCTCAGCCAGGCCCAACCGCTGCCGAATCGCGTCAAGGCCGCCTTGGTGAACGCCTCCTTGAAGCTGTCGAAACCACCCAATTGCTCGTCGATAGCCTTGCCCAGCGCGCCCTCGGGTTTGCCGCCCCCTGTCGGTGACATGACCGCCCAGAACAACGAGTGGTTCGCATGCCCGCCTCCTTGGTTGACCACGGCAGCGCGTAATTTCTCCGGCAATGTTTCGACGCTGGACACCAGCTTCTCCACGGGCCAGCCGGCGAACTCAGTGCCCTCGACCGCGGCATTGAGGTTATTGATGTAGGTCTGGTGGTGTTTGGTGTAGTGAATTTCCATGGTTTGCGCGTCGATATGCGGCTCGAGGGCGTCGTAGGCGTAAGGCAAGGACGGCAAGGTATAGGTCATATCAATGTGCTCCAAAGTGGGACGTGGACGTTGGCGTCGCAGCACCGCCCAGCAGCCGATGAGTGCGTGGGTATTCGCCGTGATCGCTGATGAAATTCAGCAGTTCGACGTAGGTCTTGCTGCTCTGGCGCAACGCGGCCTCGCGCAATGGCGGGCTGAGGCGTGGGTCCTGCATGGTCTGCAAGAGGCGCTGATGGATAGCGCAGAGGTATTCGGCGCTTTCCTCAGGCTGGTTCAGGCGCAAGTGCAGGTCCGCCAGGTTGTGATGGGAAATGACACAGGCCGCCACTGCTTCGTCGGCATCCGCCCAGCGTTCGAACAACACTTGGGCCAGGGCCAGGGCTTGCAGATAGGCCTCGCGAGCGTCAACCAACTCGCCTGCCATAAAGCAGCGATTGGCCCGATCGATCGTGCGTTTCCAGTGCTCCATGGTGAGCCTCCAAAGCAGGGTCGTTGATTACACGCCACCGGCGGTGAGCTTTTCCGGGTCCAGCAGGACTTCCAGTTGGCTGCGAGGCAGGTCGGTGTGTTCGAGGGCGACATCGATCACCGGGCGGCCTTGCTGATACGCCTTCTTGGCGATTTCAGCGGCTTTCTGGTAGCCGATGATCGGGTTAAGTGCGGTGACCAGAATCGGATTGCGCGACAGCGCTTCCTTGAGCTTGGGCTCATTGACCTTGAAGCTGGCAATGGCCTTGTCCGCCAGCAACCGGCTGGCATTGGCCAGCAATTCCAGGCTGCTGAGCAGGTTTTGGGCAATGATCGGCAGCATCACATTCAGCTCGAAGTTACCCGATTGGCCGGCCACCGTGATCACTGTGTCATTGCCGATAACCTGGGCGGCTACCATGGCGGTCGCTTCCGGAATGACCGGGTTGACCTTGCCCGGCATGATCGAAGAGCCTGGCTGCAGCGCCTCCAGTTCGATTTCACCCAGGCCGGCCAATGGCCCGGAGTTCATCCAGCGCAGGTCATTGGCGATCTTCATCAGCGACACCGCCGTGGCTTTCAACTGGCCAGAGACTGCAACGGCGGTGTCCTGGGAGCCAATCAGCGCGAACAGGTTCTTGCCGGGCGTGAATTTCACCCCGGTCAAAAGGCTCAGTTGCTGGCTGAAGCGCCTGGCAAACTCGGGGTGTGCGTTGACCCCGGTACCGACCGCCGTGCCGCCCTGAGCCAATGCTTGCAGCGCCGGTAGCAGGTCCTGCAAGTGACCGATATTGGCCTTGAGCTGCTGCGCCCAGCCGTTCAGCACCTGGCTCATGCGCACCGGCATGGCGTCCATCAAATGCGTGCGGCCGGTCTTGATGAACGGGTGAACCGCCTCGGCTTTTTGCTCGATGACTTGCACCAGATGCAGCAGGGCCGGCAACGTTTGCTCGTGCAGCACCAACGCGGCACTGACGTGGATGGTGGTTGGGATGATGTCGTTGCTGCTCTGGCCGCAATTCACATGATCGTTGGGGTTGACCGCCTCGCCCAGCAAACGGCTGGCAAGGGTCGCGATCACTTCGTTGGCGTTCATGTTGGAACTGGTGCCGGAGCCGGTCTGGAAGATATCCACCGGGAAGTGCTGCATGTAGTCGCCTTCCAGCAAGCCTTGGGCGGCATCGACAATGGCCTTGCCCTGCCCTTCGCTGATTTGCTTGAGCTCGACGTTGACCTTGGCCGCGGCTGTCTTGGCCAGGATCAGGGCGCGGATGAATTGCGCCGGCATGGGTTGATGACTGATGGGAAAGTTGTTCACCGCACGCTGTGTTTGTGCGCCATACAAAGCTTCTTGCGGCACATGCAGTTCGCCCATGCTGTCGCGTTCGATACGGGTGTCACTCATCATTAGATCCTTGCACCAAGTCAGAAACGGAAATCGAAGGCAGTAATTCGCAGCTCGCCAATTGCCAGGCAAAGGTCTGCCAGCGCTTGAGGCGGCAGGCACAGTGGGAGAGTTTTTCCAGGTCGCGCAGTGGCCGCCAGGCCTGGTCCAGGCACAGGGAGCGCCAATGCCAGGGCAATGCGACATCAGCGGCGGTGTCGATCAACAAACGAAATGAGGTTTCAGCGATCGTCCACGGATGGGTTGCGGTGCAACACGCCAGATACCGACCTTCGTTCAGGTAGTGCTCAATCAGGCGGGGTTCATTGGGATCGAGGCCACAGCGAATCTGGCGGCTCATCCAACGCCAGCTTTCCAGATAGGGATCCTCATGCAGGACAGAACTCATGAGCCACACTCATTCGGTAATGATATTTATTATTAAATGATATTGAGAATCAAAACAAGAGCAGCCCATTAATCCTGTCGTGACAAGGCAATAAAAAAGGCGCGCCATCTTTGCGATGGCGCGCCTTTCAGGACGTGCGGGAGGAATTAGCTGCCAGCGACCGTCATGCGTTCGATAAGCACCGAACCCGTGCGAATATTGCTGCGCAGTTCCAGGTCGTTACCCACGGCAACGATCTGCTTGAACATATCGCGCATATTGCCGGCGATGGTCACTTCCTGGACGGCGAACTGAATCTCGCCATTCTCCACCCAGAAGCCCGCCGCACCCCGCGAGTAGTCACCGGTGACCATGTTCAGGCCATGGCCCATCAATTCAGTCACCAGCAACCCGCGCCCCATCCGCCGCAACAACGCCGCCTGGTCTTCATCACCGTGGGTCACGAACAGGTTATGCACACCGCCCGCGTTAGCGGTGCTTGGCAGGCCCAGCTTGCGACCGGCATAAGTGCCCAGCACATAGGACACCAGCTCACCCTTCTCGACAAACGGCTTGGCATAGGTCGCCAGGCCATCGCCGTCGAACGACGAACTGCCCATCGCGCGCATCAGATGCGGGCGCTCGTCAATGGTCAGCCACTCAGGGAACAGTTTCTGACCGATGGCGCCTTCCAGGAACGAAGACTTGCGATACAGGTTGCCACCGGAAATCGCGCCCAGGAAGCTGCCGAATAAACCACCGGCCAGCTCTGCGGAAAACAGCACAGGCACTTCGCAGGTCGGCACCGGGCGCGCGCCCAGGCGGCTCGCGGCCCGTTGCGCCGCACGCTGGCCAATGCTTGCAGGGTCTGCCAGTAAATCGCCTTGGCGGTTTACGTCGTACCAGTAATCACGCTGCATCTGCCCATTGGCTTCGGCAATCATCACGCAACTGAGGCTGTGACGCGTGGAGGCATAACCACCGATAAAGCCATGGCTGTTGCCGTAGACGCGGCAACCCTGATGGGTGCTCAAGGTGGTGCCGTCCGCATTCTTGATGCGGGCATCGGCATCGAACGCTGCCGCTTCGCAGGTCAGCGCCAGCTCGATGGCTTGCTCAGGCGTGATATCCCAGGCGTGGAACAGGTCAAAATCCTGCACATCCTTGGCCATCAACGCCTTGTCGGCCAGGCCCGAGCTTTCATCCTCGGAGGTGTGCTTGGCAATCGCCAGTGCTGCGGCGACGGTCTCGCGAATCGCCTCAGGGCCACTGGCGGAAGTGCTGGCCGAGCCTTTGCGCTGGCCCGCATACAAGGTAATGCCAAACCCTTGGTCGCGATTGAATTCAACCGTTTCCACTTCCCGCTGGCGCACCGAAGTCGACAACCCTTGCTCCAGCGACACCGCCACTTCACAGGCGCTGGCCCCCTGGCGCTTGGCTTCGGCAAGGATCTGCTCGACTTGTTCCTGCAGTGCCGGTAACGCTTGTGGACCGACGCTTTGGGCTGCACTCATGGTTTTCTCCACTCAAATTCTGCTTTCGGTAATGGCCATCGAGCGACCGGGCCGGACAAGCGGCCCCCGACTGGTTATCATGGCGGCGTTTCTTTGCGGACTGCCACCATGGTTGATTCTTACGACGACTCCCTCGATGGGGAGAAAAGCAAAACCCAGGTCAAACGTGAGCTGCATGCTCTGGTTGACCTTGGCGAGCGCCTTACAACGCTCAAAAAGGATTTGGTTGCCAAACTGCCACTGACCGACGAAATGCGTCGGGCCCTGGCCGATGCGCCCAAGCACACCGCGAATATCGCGCGTAAACGGCACATCTCGTTTATCGGCAAACTGATGCGCGACCAAGACATTGACGCCATTCTGACTTTGCTCGATCAAACCGATGCCTCCACTCGCCAGTACAACGAACGCTTCCACAACCTGGAACGTTGGCGTGACCGCCTGATCTCGGGCGATGACGCGGTGCTGGAGAAATTCGTACTGGACTACCCGGACGCGGACCGCCAGCAATTGCGCTCCCTGATCCGTCAGGCCCAGCACGAGCTGGCGCATAACAAGGCGCCGGCCACCAGCCGTAAAATCTTCAAGTACATCCGTGAGCTGGACGAGACTCAACGCGGTCTGCGCTGATCCTCTTCCCCGGGTGGCGGTCTTCGCCACCCGAAGCTCCGGCTCCTACGATCCCGTGCCACCCACGGTAATCGCATCAATTTTCAAAGTTGGCTGGCCGACACCTACCGGCACCGACTGCCCATCCTTGCCGCACGTGCCCACGCCGCTGTCCAGCGACAGGTCGTTACCGACCATCGACACCTTGCTCATGGCTTCCGGCCCGTTACCAATCAGCGTCGCCCCTTTGACCGGCGCGGTAATCTTGCCGTCTTCGATCAGGTACGCCTCGCTGGTGGAGAACACGAACTTGCCGCTGGTGATATCCACCTGGCCGCCGCCGAGGTTGGCGCAGTAGATACCGCGTTTTACCGAGGCAATGATTTCTGCCGGATCGCTTTGGCCACCGAGCATGTAGGTGTTGGTCATGCGCGGCATCGGTAGATGCGCATAGGACTCACGACGGCCGTTACCGGTGCGCGCCACGCCCATCAGGCGGGCGTTGAGCTTGTCTTGCATATAGCCCTTGAGCACGCCGTTCTCGATCAGGGTGGTGCATTCGGTCGGCGTGCCTTCGTCATCGACGCTCAGCGAACCACGGCGGCCGGCCAGGGTGCCGTCATCGACAATGGTGCACAGCTTGGACGCAACCATTTCGCCCATGCGCCCGCTGTAGGCGGAACTGCCCTTGCGGTTGAAATCGCCCTCCAGGCCATGGCCCACGGCTTCGTGGAGCAACACGCCAGACCAACCCGAACCCAGCACCACCGGCAAGGTGCCGGCCGGCGCGGGAATCGCTTCCAGGTTGACCAATGCCTGGCGCAGCGCCTCACGGGCATAGCCCATGGCACGGTCGTCAGCAAGGAAATAACGGTAGTCGGTGCGCCCACCGCCGCCATGTCCGCCGCGCTCGCGGCGCCCGTTCTGTTCGACGATCACACTCACATTGAAACGCACCAGCGGCCGTACATCCGCCGCCAGCCCACCGTCGGTTGACGCCACGAGGATGCGCTCCCACACGCCAGCCATGCTCACGGTCACTTGCTGGATACGCGGGTCCAAGGCACGGGTAGCAGCGTCGATACGCTTGAGCAGCTCTACCTTTTCCGCACGACTGATCACTTCCAAGGGGTTATCCGGCGCATACAACTGCGCCACGTCCTGGGTACTGAACGCCTGCACCGTGCCATTCTGCCCGGCACGGGAGATCGAACGGGCGGCACGCGCCGCCAGGCCCAGGGCCTCTAGGGTGATCGCATTGCTGTAGGCAAATCCGGTCTTCTCACCCGATTGCGCGCGAACGCCTACGCCCTGGTCAAGGTTGAAACTGCCTTCCTTGACGATCCCATCTTCCAACGCCCAGGACTCGGAAATCTGCCCCTGGAAATACAGGTCAGCCGCATCGATACCCGGCCCGGCCAGATCGCCAAGTACGGTTTGCAGGCTTTCGATGGTCACGCCACCGGGTGCCAGGAGGTGATCACTGACTGAGGACAACAACTCGCTCATAGGTTTGGCCTTAAATTCATCGTTCTGAAGCAGGCCGCTGCGCGCCCTGCGAGAAAAAGCGCCGGTGATTGGCCACCGGCATGCGCGCCCGTATCGACGCCTGTTCACTGCTATCGCGTTCGGCCATTAACACCGCTTCGCCTTCATCCTGTTGCGCCAGCACTCGGCCCCAAGGGTCGACAATCGCCGCATGGCCAAACGTTTCCCGTGGGCCTGGGTGCACACCGCCTTGGGCGGCTGCCAGCAGGTAGCACTGGGTTTCGATGGCACGTGCGCGAATCAGCACATCCCAGTGTGCAGCCCCGGTCACCGCCGTGAAGGCCGAGGGCGCGGTAATCAGTTCAGCCCCCGCCGCACGTAACTCGCTGTACAGCTCGGGGAAACGCAGGTCGTAACACACCGTCAACCCCACACGGCCCACCGGCGTATCCGCCACCACCACATGGTTACCGAAAGCATAGTCGTCAGATTCGCGATAACGACCGCGAGCATCCGCCACGTCCACATCAAACAGATGGAGTTTGTCGTAGCGAGCGACGATTTCACCCTGATCATTGATCAGCAGCGAGCAAGCATTGGGTTTGGCGTGGGGCTGGTCCTTGGGCGGCAGCGGCAATGTGCCGGCCACTATCCATAAGGTGAGGTCGCGGGCGGCCTGTTTCAACCAGGGCAGCACAGGCCCTTGGCCCAACGCCTCGGCACGGCCTATGTCGGCCAGGTCGCGGCGGCCAATGGCGGCGAAATTCTCTGGCAGCACCGCGAGTTTCGCACCATCGGCCGCCGCCTGCTCCAGCAGGCGACGCGCCTGGGCGAGGTTGGCCAGCACGTCACTCTGGCTGACCATTTGAATTACCGCAAAGGACATGGGCCGACACTCCATACAGGGCATGGGGCCATGCTACTCCACAGGCTCTCAGTTTGGCTTTTCAAATGGCTTGTCGAAGGTGATTTTTGGATCCTTCCAGGGGCCTTGCACCTTGTATTGCACACTGGCGAAGCGCGAAACCCGGTCACCGATCAGCTTGTCGATCAAAAACAACGCACCACCAATGGCCGGCGCACCGACAATCAGTGCCGCAATCGGCAGGTTGTTGGTCACAGGCAAGGTGACCAGCAATTTGGCGTCGACGCGATCGGCCACCAGATCCAGGGTGCCGTTAAGCTCCAAGTTGGTGGAAGGCCCGGTCATGGTGATGGGCTCGCGGGTCACGAACACGCCATTACTGGCGGCCAACAAGCCTTTGACCCGGTCGTAGCTCAAGCCCTTGCCGAACAAGTCGGAAAAGTCCAAACGCAAACGCCGGCCAATGGAGTTGAAGTTAAGCAGGCCAAACACTCGCAACGCCTGGGCCCCGCCCTCCACTTCGACGAACTGACCTTTACGGAACGCGGCATCCAGGCTGCCGGAAAACCGCTTGGGCCCGACCCAGGCCGGCGACCCCGGCCAGCGGCCATCCACGTCCAGATGAAAGTCTTCGCTGGTCACCGTAGGCGCAAAACCCCAGCCCTTGAGCACGTCGGCAATGTTGCGGCCATCAAGGCGGCCCTTGTACCAACTGCTGCTGGCGCCTGGCGCACCTTCCCAACCCCCGGCGCCCTTGAGCAGCATGCCCTTGAGGCCAAGGTCGAGGTTATTGAAGGCCAGCCCTTTGGCGGTGGGGCGGATCCTCAGCGACCAGGCCCCGATCAGGTCCGAGCCCTGGAAAAGCTGGTCGACGGCAATATCCAGCGCCGGAATGCTTTTTGGGTCGATATCGGCCAGCGGGTCCGGCGCGTTTTCGTCCGCCTGCGCGGTCGGGTCTGGCGCAGGCAATTTCACATACTTGAGGTTGACCGCAATCGGCGCGCCTTTGGCGTCCGGCAGGTTCACCGCGCCCTTGGCTTGCTGGCTATCGAGTTGCAAGCCCCAGGCCGCTGGTTTGCGATCGAGCTGCAAGCTGACCTGATCAAACTGGGTACCAAACCCGGTCAGTTTGCCCACCTTGAAGTCCGCACCGCTGAGCAGCTGCTTGGCATTGCCACCTGGATCATTGCCCGCGTAGCGATCCACAAGTTTCTTCCAGGGATCGATATCCAGTTCCGACAGCACGCCACGAATGCGCAGGCCCTTGGCACCGGGCAACATGGCATCACCGTCGCCGAGGAACAGTTCGCCGCGGCCATCATTGAACTTGTCCGGCGGCGCGGCAAAAGTGAAATTCGCCAACTCGCCGTAATCAAACCAGTAACGGCGCTCAGCACCCTGCAAGGTCATGCGAAAGGTGCTGTCACGCCCCTGGCTGGCGGGCATGCCGAACGGTGCCGGCAGGTCCACCGCGACACCCTTGAGGTTGGAGTTGACCATCAACTGGCTGTCCGCGCCGTCCAGGATCACTTGCAACTGGTACGGAATATCGCCGGAGACCGGCAACGGCTGGCTGATTTTCAACCAGTCCGTAAGGCGCTTGACGGTGACTTGGCCATTGGCAGTCACCCGCGTGCTGATATTGCCCGGTTTGCCTTCGGCAAAGATCTGCGCCGTGATGGGGCGGTCGAACGCCTGGGCCGAGATCTTCTGCCCGCTCAGGCCCTTGGCGCTGTCGAAGCGAAAATCACCCTTGAGCTGGGTCAGGTCCAGCGGCGGCTCGGCCAATTGCAGGCGCGCCTTGTCGGTCTTGAAGTCCACCACGATCTTGGGCTCAGTGCCTTTGGCCAGCGGTACGTCCAGGTCCAGGCTACCTTGCAGGTCGCCCTCGCCTTTCCAGCCGGCGAACGTAGACGCCGTGCCGATAGGGGCTTCTTGAAGGATCTTCAGGCCGTCGCCCAAACCGCCGGAGAACCCGCCCGTGAGCAGCAGATGACTGTCCCCGCCCGCTGGGGCGTGGGGGATATTGACGTAGACATCCTTGACCTGGGTGTCGAGCAACTGGCCCTTGCTCGCCAGAATGCGTACGCCGCTCTCCTCGACAAACACTTCGCCATTGACCTTGTTCACATGAGGCCAGCCCGGCTGGAAGGCGAGTTCGGCATCATGCACCTTGAAGAACAGGCTGATATTGCGCGATGCGGGCAGCGCATTGTGGCTGAGCGAGCCCTGGTACTGGAAGAAGCCTTCGTCCACCGCGCCCTTGAGGATCGCCGTGCGCAGCCATTCATCCAGCGCCGGGCTCAACACGGCGGGTAGATACTTGGGGGTGAAACGGCCATCGCCATCGACCATGCCGACCCGCAGGTCCATGTAGTCTTCCTGGCTGTGGTCGAAATGCAGACGAATCAGGAAGTCCGCCGCCACCTTGCCTTCCTCGCCCAGGACCTTGATATACGGGGCGATCAGGGTGAAGCCTTGCTTGTCCAACTTCCAGGTCAGGCGCGCATTGGCCTGGATGTACTGCCACGGCTTGGCGAAGATCGGATACAGATGCAAGGAAAAGTCCTTGCTGTCCATGCGCAACTCACCTTGGCCCAGGTCGCCACTGATGCTGCCGGACACATTGCGTGCGGCCGGCGCGCCAAAGTAGGCATCGAAGCCGACACGCTCCAGGTTGGCGGCAAAACTGAGTTTGCGATCGGTGGTGTCTTGCGGTCGGAAGTCCACCAGCACATTGCGTAACAGGCCAGTGGCTTTGAGGTGTTCGACGGCCTTGGCGAAACCGTCCGGCAGCGGCGCCAAGGCGTTGAGCAACGGGGTAATGGGGGTCAGGTCGAGGCGGTCGGCCTGCAATTTCCACACTTCCTGTTCCTTGTCGGTCGCCAGGCTTTGCTGCAATTGCAGGCGCGACTCCCAGCGGGTTTCGCCAATGTTCATCGCCAGGGAATCAAACAGCACCTTGAGGCCAGTGTCACTGCGCTGCAGGTAGGCGGTCAGGGCCAGGTTTTCGAGGTGTACCGGCTTACGGTCGGCATAGCTGCCCTTCACTTGGGGCGAATTGAGGCGCACGGCAGCGCTTTGCACCGTACCTTTGGCCCAACTGAGCCAAAACTCGCCGCCAGCCTTCAATTGCGTCAGCTTCCATTGCTGGGTCAGTTTGGCGGGAATCCACTTGGCCCAGTCGCTCTGCGGCAGGCTCAGGTAGGCATCGACCTCAGCGTCTTGCCACTGGCTGGCACGAATGCGGCTACGCAGGCTGACCGCCAACGGTTGGCCATCGGGCAATGTCAGGCGAGCGTCCAGACGCTGCTGGCTCATGCCGGTATGCAGGCTCAGGCCCACATAGGTCACGGTCACTGGTGCCTGGTCGAAGGGTTGCAGGGTCACCTGGCTGTCCAGCACCGACACGCGCTTGACCATTTGCATGCGCGTCAGCAGTTGTTGCGGGTCCAACGGCTGGTCGTCCTGCACCGGCAAGCCTTGCAGGGTCCAGCGGCCGTCCTGGTCTTCCTTGACACTCAGTTGCAAGCCACTGACTTGCAGATGGGCGATACGCACTTCGCGGGCCAACAGGCTGGCCCACATATCCGGCACCACTTCCACCTGGTCCAGGCGCAAGGCACTGCTGCCCTCGCCCACCATGACGTCATGGGCCAGCAATACCGGGGCAAACCCGCTCCAGCGGCCTTCAAGGCTGCCGATATGCAGCGGCGTATCCAGCGCAGCCTGGGCCTTGGCCTCGACTTCGGCGCGGTATTCGGCCACCAGCGGGGTAAGTTCGCGCCCCAGGCTCACGTACACCGCCGCCAATACCAGCAACAACGCACACAGGCCCAGACTCCAACGGGTCAAAGCGGCAAAAAAGCGTATCAGACGCTCCATGTCAGGCGACCCTCAAAAAACAGTTAGCGGACGGCAGATCAAGGTCTGCCGGTCTCGAAGAAAGTGCACAGTTGGGGATCAGAGCAACACCACGTCGTATTGTTCCTGGGAATACATGGTTTCGACCTGGAAGCGAATGGTGCGACCGATAAAACTTTCCAGTTCGGCGACGTTACCGGACTCTTCGTCTAGCAGGCGATCCACCACCTTCTGATTGGCAAGCACTCTATAACCTTCCGCCTGATAGGCGCGTGCCTCCCGCAGGATCTCGCGGAAAATCTCGTAGCAAACCGTTTCCGGGGTCTTCAGTTTGCCGCGCCCTTGGCAACTGCTGCACGGCTCGCACAGTACCTGTTCCAGGCTTTCACGCGTGCGCTTGCGGGTCATCTGCACCAGGCCCAACTCGGTGATGCCGATGATGTTGGTCTTGGCGTGATCGCGCTCCAGTTGTTTTTCAAGCGTACGCAGCACCTGGCGCTGGTGCTCTTCATCTTCCATGTCGATGAAGTCGATGATGATGATGCCGCCCAAGTTACGCAGGCGCAGTTGACGAGCGATGGCCGTGGCCGCTTCGAGGTTGGTCTTGAAGATCGTCTCTTCAAGGTTGCGATGGCCCACGAAGGCACCGGTGTTGACGTCGATGGTGGTCATGGCTTCTGCCGGGTCCACCACCAGGTAGCCGCCGGACTTGAGTGGCACCTTGCGCTCCAGGGCTTTCTGGATTTCGTCTTCGACGCCATACAGGTCGAATATCGGCCGCTCGCCGGGGTAGTGTTCCAGGCGATCGGCGATTTCTGGCATCAACTCAGCAACAAATTGCGTGGTGCGCTGGAAGGTTTCCCGCGAATCGATGCGAATTTTCTCGATCTTCGGGCTGACCAGATCGCGCAACGTGCGCAACGCCAGGCCAAGGTCTTCATAAATGACGCTGGGCGCGCCAATGGTCTTGATCTGCGCGTCGATTTGGTCCCACAAGCGCCGCAGGTAGCGAATATCCATGAGGATCTCGTCAGCGCCCGCGCCTTCTGCGGCGGTGCGCAGGATAAACCCGCCCGCTTCCTTGATGCCCTCGGCGGCGACGCAGTCGCTGACCACCTTCTTCAGACGCTCGCGCTCGGCTTCATCTTCGATCTTCAAGGAAATGCCCACATGGGCGGTGCGCGGCATGTACACCAGGTAGCGCGAGGGAATCGACAGCTGGGTGGTCAAGCGGGCGCCCTTGGAACCGATGGGGTCCTTGGTGACTTGCACCACCAGGCTCTGGCCCTCGTGCACCAGAGCGCTGATGCTTTCCACCGCAGGGCCCTCGCGCAAGGAAATTTCCGAGGCATGGATAAACGCTGCACGGTCCAGGCCGATGTCGACGAAGGCCGCCTGCATGCCCGGCAATACGCGCACCACCTTGCCTTTGTAGATATTGCCGACGATCCCGCGCTTCTGGGTGCGCTCGACATGCACTTCTTGCAGAACACCGTTCTCTACCACCGCCACGCGCGATTCCATCGGCGTGATATTGATCAGAATCTCTTCACTCATGGCTGGGTCTCGTTCAGGCGTTTTCACAATAGTGACCGTTCGCTTAAGGCTTGGCGCTGGAATACGGCGTTCAGCACACGGTAAGGTTTTGCCAACAGGGTATGCCGAATTGGGCGAGCAGTTGCGCGGTTTCGCAGACTGGCAGGCCCACCACGGCGGAATAACTGCCATTCAGCCCGGCCACAAACACCGAGCCCAGCCCTTGGATAGCATAGCCGCCGGCCTTGTCCTGCGGTTCGCCACTGTGCCAGTAGGTGGTAGCCTCCCGCACAGAAACCTCGCGGAAACGTACACGGCTGCTGACACATCGGGTTTCACATTGCTGGCCGTCGGTCAGGGCAATGGCGGTGAGCACTTCATGCTCGCGGCCGGAAAGGGCCATCAGCATGGCCAGTGCATCAGCCTGGTCCACCGGCTTGCCCAGGATCCGCCCATCGACAATCACCGCCGTGTCGGCCCCCAGTACGCAGGTGCCCGAGGTGTGGCCAAGCGCGACAAAACCTGCCGTCGCCTTGCCCCGCGCAAGGCGCTCGACATAGGCAACGGCAGGTTCGTCGTTCAGGGGAGTTTCATCAATAGCGGCGCTGACCAGGGTGAAGGGCACACCGATCTGGGCCAGCAGTTCACGTCGCCGCGGGGAGCCCGAGGCCAGATAAAGCGAATTCATTGCAGACTCTCCCTGTGGGGTTCGATAACCAGGCAGAGCCTCGCAATCCATTCAATTGATTTTATAGCGACGACGCAGCCCACGCAGGCCAAAACTGATCCAGGGCCATAACAAGGCGCTGACCAGCGCCGGCAGAACCAAGGCCAGGGTCGGCTGGCGGTTGCCGGTCAACGCGCTGAGCCATAGCTGCACCAACTGCGCCAGGCCGAAGATCACCAGGATCACCAGGCACTGCTGCCACATCGGGAACATGCGCAAGCGCTGCTGCAGCGACAGCACCAGAAAGGTAATCAGGGTCAGGATCAACGCGTTCTGGCCTAGCAAGGTGCCATACAGCACATCTTCGGCCAACCCCAGGCACATGGCCGTGACCATGCCCACCTTGTGCGGCAGGTTCAATGACCAGAACGCCAGCAACAAGGCCAGCCAGAGCGGGCGAAGGATTTCCATGAACTGCGGCAGCGGCGAGACGCTGAGCAGCAAGCCGATGGCGAAGGTCAGCCAGACGATCCAGCCATTGCGTGAATGAGTACCCGCCATTAGTCCCCCCTCTGCGGTGTGGTGGCCGGAGCGGCGGTCGGTTTAGCCGGGCGCGCGTTATGCGCGGCAGGTTTGGCCGGCGTTGCCACAGGTGCTGCAGCTGCCGGTGCAGGTGACGTGGCTGGGGCGGGTGCAGGTGGGCCAACAAAAGCAGGTTTTGGCACCGTGGCCGGCACGATAGGCGCGGTGCCATTCTGCTGGTCCTCCGCTTCCTGGGCCTGGGCAGCGTCGTTAGCGCGCTCTTCCGGGGTGCGGTTGTCGCTGAACACCAGCAGCAGGTAACGGCTGCGGTTCAGCGCGGCAGTCGGTACCGCCCGAACGATAGCGAACGGCTGGCCGGAATCGTGGATCACCTCTTTGACCGTCGCCACCGGATAACCCGCCGGGAAGCGCTGGCCCAGGCCAGAGCTGACCAACAGGTCGCCTTCCTTGATGTCAGCGGTATCCGCCACATGGCGCAGCTCCAGGCGTTCCGGGTTACCGGTGCCGCTGGCGATTGCGCGCAAGCCGTTACGGTTGACCTGCACCGGAATGCTGTGGGTCGTATCCGTCAGCAATAGTACCCGCGAGGTGTAGGGCATCAACTCCACCACCTGGCCCATCAGGCCACGGGCATCGAGCACCGGCTGGCCAAGCACCACACCGTCGCGCTCACCCTTGTTGATGATGATGCGGTGGGTAAAGGGGTTGGGGTCCATGCCGATCAGCTCGGCCACTTCGACCTTTTCGTTGACCAGCGCGGAAGAATTGAGCAACTCGCGCAGCCGAACGTTCTGCTCGGTGAGGGCCGCCAGCTTTTGCATGCGCCCCTGCAACAGCAGGTTTTCAGTCTTGAGTTTTTCGTTCTCGGCGACCAGTTCGGTGCGGCTGCCAAATTGGCTGGACACGCCCTGGAAGAGACGTTGCGGCAGGTCGGTGATCCAGTAGGTCTGCATCAACACCAGCGACATCTGGCTGCGCACCGGCTTGAGCAGTGCAAAGCGGGCATCGACCACCATCAGCGCGACCGAAAGCACGGTCAGCACCAATAAGCGCACACCCAATGAGGGGCCTTTGGCGAAAAGCGGTTTAATAAGCCGCTCCTCCCAGGCAAATGTTCTCTTTATTCATACGGCATCAAACCGGCCTGGATGCAGATTGAAGAAGATAAACGCCAACAGGCAGCACTGCAAAGTGCTGCCTGCCGACGAAGCATGAACCATCCAGGCAATCTTATTCGCTGGAGAGCAGGTCCATGGTGTGTTTATCCATCATTTCCAGCGCACGACCACCGCCACGGGCAACGCAGGTCAGCGGGTCTTCGGCGACGATCACTGGCAGGCCGGTTTCCTGGGCCAGCAACTTGTCGAGGTCGCGCAGCAAGGCGCCACCACCGGTCAGTACCAGGCCACGCTCGGCAATATCGGAAGCCAGCTCCGGCGGCGATTGTTCCAGGGCACTTTTCACCGCCTGAACGATGGTGGCCAGGGACTCTTGCAGAGCCTCCAGCACTTCATTGGAGTTCAGGGTGAAGGCACGTGGAACGCCTTCGGCCAGGTTGCGACCGCGCACATCGACTTCGCGCACTTCACCGCCTGGGTAAGCGGTGCCGATTTCCTGCTTGATGCGCTCGGCGGTGGATTCGCCGATCAGGCTGCCGTAGTTACGACGCACATAAGTGATGATCGCTTCGTCGAAGCGGTCGCCGCCCACGCGCACGGATTCGGCATACACCACACCGTTCAGGGAAATCAGGGCGATTTCGGTAGTACCACCACCGATATCCACCACCATCGAACCGCGCGCTTCTTCCACCGGCAGGCCGGCACCGATCGCAGCCGCCATTGGCTCTTCGATCAGGAATACTTCACGGGCACCGGCGCCAAGGGCCGATTCACGGATGGCGCGACGCTCCACCTGGGTGGACTTGCACGGAACGCAGATCAGCACGCGAGGGCTGGGCTGCAGGAAGCTGTTTTCGTGAACTTTGTTGATGAAGTACTGCAGCATCTTTTCGCAGACGCTGAAATCGGCGATCACGCCATCCTTCATCGGACGAATGGCAGCAATATTGCCTGGTGTACGGCCGAGCATGCGCTTGGCCTCGGTGCCAACGGCAACGACACTTTTCTGATTACCATGGGTCCGAATGGCCACAACCGATGGCTCATTCAGAACGATACCGCGCTCGCGCACGTAAATAAGGGTGTTGGCAGTGCCCAGGTCAATGGAGAGATCGCTGGAAAACATGCCACGCAGTTTCTTGAACATGGAGAAAGGACCCTAGGCAACGCGTGGGTAAAAAAGTGCGGCAAACTCTAACAACGACAGGGATTTTGGGCAAGGCGCCAATGTGCTAAATTGGCCGACTTTCTGTGCACCAACCCCCACAATCGCGGCCTTATGACCGTAGAAATGCGGTAGTGTTCCGACAATCTAACACACGGACGCCCTCCGTTCTGTTTTCCACTGGAGAATCCCATGGCGCTTGAACGCTCCGACGTGGAAAAAATCGCACATTTGGCCTCGCTTGGCCTTAATGATGCCGATCTTCCACAGACCACCGCAGCCCTGAACAGCATTCTCGGGCTGGTCGACCAAATGCAGGCCGTGAATACCGACGGCATCGAGCCCCTGGCTCACCCACTGGAAGCCAGCCAGCGCCTGCGCGCAGACGTCGTGACCGAACGCAATAATCGCGAGGCCTACCAGTCCATCGCGCCAGCGGTCGAAAACGGCCTGTACCTGGTTCCGAAAGTCATCGACTAAAGGGAAAGAGCCTTTCATGCATCACATGACTCTGGCCGAGATCGCCCGCGGTCTCGCCGACAAATCGTTTTCTTCCGAAGAGCTGACCCAGGCTTTGCTTGCGCGTATTGCCGCGCTCGATCCCAAGGTCAACAGCTTCATCAGCCTCACCGAAGAGCTGGCCCTGAGCCAGGCCAAGGCCGCCGACGCCCGTCGCGCCAACGGTGAGAACGGCGCGCTGCTCGGCGCACCGATCGCCCACAAGGACCTGTTCTGCACCCAGGGCATTCGCACCAGCTGCGGCTCGAAGATGCTCGACAACTTCAAGGCGCCCTACGACGCCACTGTGGTCGCCAAGCTGGCCGCTGCCGGGGCCGTGACCCTGGGCAAGACCAACATGGACGAATTCGCCATGGGGTCGGCCAACGAGTCGAGCTACTACGGCGCGGTGAAAAACCCGTGGAACCTGGAACACGTACCGGGTGGCTCCTCCGGTGGTTCGGCTGCGGCCGTGGCCGCGCGCTTCCTGCCCGCCGCTACCGCCACCGATACCGGCGGTTCGATCCGCCAGCCAGCCGCCTTCACCAACCTCACCGGCCTGAAGCCGACCTACGGTCGTGTGTCTCGCTGGGGCATGATTGCCTATGCGTCCAGCCTGGATCAGGGCGGCCCGTTGGCACGCACCGCTGAAGACTGCGCAATATTGTTACAAGGCATGGCAGGCTTCGATAAACAGGACTCCACCAGCATCGACGAGCCCGTGCCGGACTACAGCGCCGGCCTGAATACATCGATCAAGGGCCTGCGCATTGGTGTGCCAAAAGAGTATTTCAGCGCCGGCCTCGACCCGCGTATCGCCGATCTGGTGCAAAACAGCATCAAAGAGCTGGAGAAGCTTGGCGCCGTGATCAAGGAAATCAGCCTGCCGAACAACCAGCACGCGATTCCCGCCTACTACGTGATCGCGCCAGCAGAGGCGTCTTCCAACCTGTCGCGTTTCGACGGCGTGCGCTTCGGCTATCGCTGCGAAAACCCCAAAGACCTCACCGACCTGTACAAGCGCTCCCGTGGCGAAGGCTTCGGCAGTGAAGTGCAGCGCCGGATCATGGTCGGGGCCTACGCCCTGTCGGCCGGCTACTACGACGCGTACTACCTCAAGGCGCAAAAAATCCGTCGCCTGATCAAGAACGACTTCATGGCCGCCTTTGAAGAAGTCGATGTGATCCTCGGCCCGACCGCGCCGAACCTCGCGTGGAAGATCGGCGCCAAGACCGGCGACCCGATCGCCGAGTACCTGGAAGACCTCTACACCATCACCGCCAACCTCGCGGGCTTGCCGGGCTTGTCCATGCCCGCAGGTTTCGTCGATGGCCTGCCGGTGGGCGTGCAACTGCTCGCCCCGTATTTCCAGGAAGGCCGCCTGCTCAATGTGGCGCACCAGTACCAGTTGAACACCGACTGGCACACCCGCACCCCTACCGGCTTCTGAGGAGAACACTATGCAATGGGAAGTTGTGATCGGGCTGGAGATTCATACCCAGCTCGCCACCCAATCGAAGATTTTCTCCGGTAGCGCCACTACGTTCGGCTCCGAGCCCAATACCCAGGCCAGCCTGGTAGACCTGGGCATGCCCGGCGTGCTGCCGGTGCTGAACCAGGAAGCGGTGCGCATGGCGGTGATGTTCGGCCTGGCGATTGACGCCGAAATCGGCCAGCACAACGTGTTTGCGCGCAAGAACTACTTCTACCCGGACCTGCCCAAGGGCTACCAGATCAGCCAGATGGAACTGCCGATTGTCGGCAAGGGCCACCTGGACATTCCACTGGAAGACGGCACCATCAAGCGCGTCGGCGTCACCCGTGCACACCTGGAGGAAGACGCCGGCAAAAGCCTGCACGAAGAATTCCCGGGCGCCACCGGTATCGACCTGAACCGTGCCGGCACGCCGCTGCTGGAGATCGTGTCCGAGCCGGACATGCGCAGCGCCAAGGAAGCCGTGGCCTACGTCAAGACCATCCACGCGCTGGTGCGCTACCTGGGCATCTGCGACGGCAACATGGCCGAAGGCTCGCTGCGTTGCGATTGCAACGTGTCGATCCGCCCCAAGGGCCAGGTCGAGTTCGGCACCCGCTGCGAGATCAAGAACGTCAACTCGTTCCGCTTCATCGAGAAAGCGATCAACAGCGAAGTACGTCGCCAGATCGAGCTGATCGAAGACGGCGGCAAGGTGATCCAGCAAACGCGCCTGTACGACCCGAACAAAGACGAAACCCGCGCCATGCGCAGCAAAGAGGAAGCCAACGACTACCGTTACTTCCCCGACCCGGACCTGTTGCCGGTGGTGCTGGAGGATTCGTTCCTGAATGACATCCGCGCCACCCTGCCGGAACTGCCGCAGCAAAAACGCGAGCGCTTCCAGGAGCAGTTCGGCCTGTCGGTCTACGATGCCAGCGTATTGGCCTCCAGCCGTGAACAAGCCAACTACTTCGAAAAAGTCGTGAGCATTGCCGGCGACGCCAAGCTGGCGGCCAACTGGGTGATGGTCGAGCTGGGCAGCCTGTTGAACAAACAGGGCCTGGAAATCGACGACGCGCCGGTCACCGCCGAACAACTGGGTGGCATGCTGCTGCGCATCAAGGACAACACAATCTCCGGTAAAATTGCCAAGACCGTGTTCGAAGCGATGGCCGCCGGTGAAGGCAATGCCGACGAGATCATCGATAAGCGTGGCCTCAAACAAGTCACCGACAGCGGCGCGATCTCGGCCGTGCTCGATGAAATGCTCGCGGCCAATGCCGAACAGGTCGAGCAATACCGCGCCGCGGACGAAGCCAAGCGCGGCAAGATGTTCGGCTTCTTTGTCGGCCAGGCGATGAAAGCCTCCAAGGGCAAAGCCAACCCGCAACAGGTGAACGAACTGCTCAAAAGCAAGCTCGAAGGCTGATCCATGATCGTTCCCACGCTCTGCGTGGGAACGCCTCACGGGACGCTCCGCGTCCGCTTTTGTGACGCGTAGCGTCACCAGCAGCATTCCCACGCAGAGCGTGGGAACGATCCAACGGGGACATCTTGAAATGAAGCGTCTACTCGGCCTCCTGGCCCTGTCCTCCCTGCTGGCCGGTTGCGCCAGCGGCCTCATCGACCCCAACGGCTACGACGAAACCGGCACCGCGTCCTATTACGGCGCCAAGCACCATGGCAAGAAAACCGCCAGCGGTGAACCTTTCAACCAGAACGCCTTGACCGCTGCCCATCGGCGCCTGCCCTTCGGCACGCAGGTCAAGGTGACCAACCTCGACAACAACCGTTCTGTCGTGGTGCGTATCACTGATCGCGGCCCGCATACCCGTGGCCGCCTGATCGACGTTTCACGCAGGGCTGCCGAGCAGTTGCGCATGCTGCGCAGCGGTACCGCACGGGTACGCGTGCAAGCCCTGAACAACTGATCGAGGCAGCCTTGAGCATTTTCGGATTGAACGCCCTCTCACCCTGGAGCCTGCTCGAACTGGTGGGCGGCCTGATCTTGCTGATCATCGGCGCTGAAATCCTGGTACGCGCCGCAGTACGCCTGGCGGCGAGCCTCAAGGTGCGGCCACTGATCATCGGCTTGAGCATCGTCGCCTTCGGCAGCAGTGCGCCGCAGATGACCGTCAGCCTTCAGGCCACGCTGGCCGGCAACACGGATATCGCTGTGGGCAGTGTCATCGGCAGCAGTATCTTCAACATCCTCGTGACCCTGGGCTTGTCCGCACTGATCATTCCGTTGCGGGTCTCGCGGCAACTGGTGCGCGTAGATATCCCGGTGATGATCGTCGCCGGCCTGCTGGTATTTATCCTGGCGGCTAACGAAATGCTGACGCCCTTCGATGGCGCCGTGCTGCTGGTGGCGCTGGTGGCCTACCTTGGCGTATTGCATTACCAGACGCGTCATTCCCGCCGCCCGCGCACTCTGGACACCGTGGCAAAGGCGCCATGGCTGAGCAGTGTGCTGCTGATGCTCGGCGGTTTGCTGGTGCTGGTGCTGGCCGGGCATTTGTTGCTCGGCGCAGCGGTGGATGTAGCGGGCGATCTCGGATTGTCGGAGCGCGTCATCGGCCTCACGTTGATCGGCGTCGGCACCTCGCTGCCGTGCCTTGCCACGTCGCTGATCGCCGCGTTGCGTGGCGAACGGGAGATCGCCGTGGGCAACGTGATCGGCAGCAACTTGTTCAACCTGCTCGGAGTGCTGGGCTTTACCGCACTGGTGGCGCCGACGCCGCTGTCGGTCTCGCCCAACGCCCTGAACTTCGATTTACCGGTGATGCTCGGCGCCATCATCCTGTGCCTGCCGGTGTTCTATACCGGCTATCGGGTAACACGTATCGAAGGGCTGGTGCTGCTGGGGCTGTACCTGGCGTACGGGCTGCATGTCATGGCCTTCACCACTGGCATGCCGCTGGCCAACAAGCTTGAACAATTGATGCTGTATTACGTCCTGCCAGCGTTAGGGGCTCTGCTGTTGTTCACCTCACTGCGCGCCTGGCACCGCCAACACAAGAGGGAATCGCAATGACCGAACAGAAAAAACCCGGGGTTGAAGTACGTCGCCAGGTCATGGGCGATGCGTTCGTCGACCGCGCCCTGGGTAATGCCACGGCGTTCACCCAACCGCTGCAGGACTTCGTCAATGAGCACGCGTGGGGCAGCGTCTGGAACCGCGAAGGGTTACCGCTCAAGACCCGCAGCCTGATCACCCTCGCCGCCCTCACCGCCCTCAAGTGCCCGCAGGAACTCAAGGGCCATGTGCGCGGTGCGCTGAATAATGGCTGTACGGTGGAGGAGATCCGCGAAGCGCTGCTGCATTGCGCGGTGTATGCAGGGGTGCCGGCGGCGATTGATGCGTTTCGGGCGGCGCAAGAAGTGATTGAGGCGTATCAGGCCGATCAGCAGTGACTGTCCTGTAGCTATCGCAGGCAAGCCAGCCCCCACACTTGAGGGTATTCACACGTCCACATGTGGGAGCTGGCTTGTCGGGTCGCCGCATCGCTGCGATGGGGCCTCAAGCTGCCCGCCGATTTCAGATCCAACCACCCGCCTGCAACACAAAAATCCCGATATTCGTGGTCACCGCCGCCATCAGCGTGGTGATCACGATAATCGCGGCCGCCAGCTCATGATTACCCTGCGCCGCCCGGGCCATCACAAAGCTTGCGGCGGCGGTCGGCGCGCCGAAATACAGGAACAGAATCCCCAACTCCGGCCCTCGGAACCCCAGCAACCACGCGCCCAGGGTGGCGATCACCGGTAGCCAGATCATCTTCATCAGGCTCGCGCTCAGCGCCATGTTGCCGCTCTTGCGCAGCGCGGCCATGGACAAGGTGCCACCGATGCAAATCAGCGCCAGCGGCAGCGTGGTATCGGACAGGTACTGCAAGGATTTCTCAAGCCAACCGGGCACGCCGATCTGGAAGTACGCGAACGGCGTAGCGACGATCACGCTGATAATCAGCGGGTTGGCCAATACGCTTTTGAAGATGCTCCACGGGTCGGACTTGATCACCGGGCTATAGACCGCCAGCACAATGGTCGACAGCGTGTTGTAAAAGAGGATCACCAGCGCGGCGAGGATCGCGCCCAGGGATATGCCGTAATCGCCGTACATACTGGCCGCCAGTGCCAGGCCGATGACCCCGTTATTGCCACGAAACGCGCCTTGGGCGTAGATGCCTCGGTCTTCGCGCTTGCAGCGAAAGATCGCCCAACCCCAGGCCACGGCAAAGCTCACCAGGGTGGCGACGCAGAAGTAGATGAGCAGGCCCGGCTTGAGCGCCGAGTGCAGGTCGGCATGCAGAATGCCAAGGAACAGCAGCGCCGGCATGGCCACGTTGAACACCAGGGACGATGCGGTGTGGATAAAGTTGTCATTGATCCAGTTGATGCGCTTTAGAAACACGCCCAGGAACAGCATGGCAAACACCGGCGCGGTGATGGTGAGGGTGGTGAGGAAGATTGCCAGCATGCCGGGGAGAACCTTGGTGGGCGTCGTTAGTTGGCTAATGATAAGCCAGTACGAGCGGGTTCGTGTGGGCAACGCCATTCAAATGTGGGAGCTGGCTTGCCGTCGTAGGAGCGAGCTTGCTCGCGAGAAACTCCCAGGCGCCGCGTTCATTCAGTTAACACGCGTTATCGTTGGCGTCTTTCGCGAGCAAGCTCGCTCCTACAGGGTTAGCGCCTGGTTTCAGGTAATCGGCGCCGGGTTGAACAGCGTGATGTCGTTATGCAGCTTATGCCGCTCTGCCCAGGTCTGCTTCTTGCCGCTGGCCACATCCAGATAGAAGTGGAACAGCTCCCAACCCAGCTCCTCGATACTCGCCCGCCCCGTCGCAATGCGCCCGGCGTCGATATCGATCAGGTCCGGCCAACGCTGGGCAAGCTCGGTGCGGGTGGAGACCTTCACCACCGGCGCCATCGCCAGCCCATACGGCGTGCCGCGCCCGGTGGTGAACACGTGCAGGTTCATCCCCGCTGCCAGTTGCAAGGTGCCGCAGACAAAATCACTGGCCGGTGTGGCGCAGAAGATCAGGCCCTTTTCCTTGAAGCGCTCGCCAGGGCCAAGTACGCCGTTGATGGCACTGCTGCCGGATTTGACGATGGAACCCAACGACTTCTCGACAATATTCGACAGCCCGCCCTTCTTGTTACCCGGCGTGGTATTGGCGCTGCGGTCTGCCTCGCCCTTGGCCAGGTAACGGTCATACCAGTCCATTTCCCGGACCAGCTCGCGGGCAACGTCCGGGTTCTTCGCGCGTGAGGTCAGCAGGTAAATCGCATCGCGCACTTCAGTCACTTCGGAAAACATCACCGTCGCGCCGGCGCGCAGTAACAGGTCCGAGGCATACCCCAGCGCCGGGTTGGCGGTGATGCCGGAGAACGCATCGCTGCCGCCGCACTGCATGCCCAGGATCAACTCGGAGGCCGGCACGGTTTCGCGGCGACGCTGGTTGAGTTTTTTCAAGCGCACGTCGGCCAGGGCCATGATCTGCTCGATCATTTCGGTAAAACCATGGCTGGAATCCTGCAAGCGATACAGCCACGGCTCGCTCAGGTCCACGGAGCTGTCGTTGTCGTGCATCACCTGGCCGGCCTGGAGCTTTTCACAGCCCAGGCTGATCACCAAGGCTTCGCCGCCCAGGTTGGGGTTGCGCGCCAGGTTGCGCACGGTGCGGATGGGGATGTAGGCATCCGTCGCCGTAATCGCCACGCCGCAGCCGTAGCTGTGGGTCAGCGCCACCACGTCATCGACATGCGGGTACTGGGGCAGCAACTCGTCCTTGATGCGCTTGACCGCATGGTCCAGCACGCCGGTAACGCATTGCACGGTGGTGGTAATGCCGAGGATGTTGCGCGTGCCCACGGTGCCGTCCGCATTGCGATAGCCCTCGAAGGTAAACCCCTCCAGGGGCGCCTGGGTTTCAGGCACCTCGGTGGACAGCGGCAAGCTGTCCAGCGGCGGTGCGGTGGGCATGCGCAACTGGTCCTCCTGCACCCAACTGCCACGCGGAATCGGCGCCAGGGCATAACCGATGGTCTGGCCGTAGCGAATAATCTGGCCGCCCTCGGGGATGTCTTCCAGGGTCACCTTGTGGCTCTGCGGGATGAAATCCACGGTGACCAGGCCGTCGGGAAACTCGGTACCGGCGGGTACCCCTTGATCGTTCACCACGATCACCACATTGTCGCGCTCGTGCAAACGGATCGAGCGCGGCGAGTCAGCATGTTCAATCAACTGCATCACACGAACCTCAGGAATGCGCTTGGGAAAGATTGGTCAACTCCGGGCCCTGGGTAGGCGGCTCCTTGAGCACCACGCGCTTGATCGGGCCGACAATCACCAGGTAGCTGAATACCGCCACCAGCGCGTTGGCGCCGACGAACACCAGCGCCCATTTGAACGAGCCGGTGGTGCTGATGATGTAGCCAATCACAATCGGCGTGGTGATCGACGCCAGGTTACCGAAGGTGTTGAACAAGCCGCCACTGAGCCCGGCGATTTGTTTCGGTGAGGTGTCGGACACCACCGCCCAACCCAGTGCGCCAACGCCTTTGCCGAAGAAGGCCAAGGCCATGAAGCCCACCACCATCCATTCGATGTCCACGTAATTGCACGCCACGATGCTGCTGGAAATCAGCAGTCCACCGATGATCGGCGCCTTGCGTGCGAAGGTCAGCGAATGGCCTTTGCGCAGCAGATAGTCGGAAATCACCCCGCCGAGCACACCGCCGATAAAGCCGCAGATCGCCGGTAACGAGGCAATGAAGCCGGCCTTGAGGATGGTCATGCCACGCTCCTGCACCAGGTACACCGGAAACCAGGTCAGGAAGAAGTAGGTGATGCCGTTGATGCAGTACTGGCCCAGGTAGACGCCGAGCATCATGCGGTTGGTCAGGAGCTGGCGGATGTAATCCCACTTCGGCCCGTCGGTTTTCTTACCCTTGCCCTTGTCCTGATCCATATCGACCATCGCGCCATTGGCGGCGATGTGATTGAACTCGGCTTCGTTGATCATCGGATGCTGGCGCGGGCTGTGGATAACTTTCAGCCAGATCAGCGAGAAAACAATGCCGATCACGCCCATCACGATAAACACGTGCTGCCAGCCGAAGCGATAGACGATCCAGCCCATCAACGGCGCGAACAGCACCGTGGCGAAGTACTGGGCCGAGTTGAAGATCGCCGACGCAGTGCCGCGTTCAGCCGTAGGAAACCACGCCGCAACAATACGGGCATTTCCCGGAAACGAGGGCGCCTCGGCCAAGCCCACCATGAAGCGCAGCATGAACAGCGCGACCACCGCAGTGGAGACGCCAAACTCACCGACATAGCCTTGCAGCACGGTGAACAGCGACCAGGTGAAAATGCTCAGGGCATAGACTTTTTTCGAGCCGAAACGGTCGAGCAGCCAGCCACCGGGAATTTGCCCGGCCACGTAGGCCCAACCGAATGCAGAGAAGATATAACCGAGGGTGACCGCGTCGATGCCGAGGTCTTTTTGCAGGCTGGAGCCGGCGATAGCGATGGTGGCCCGGTCGGCGTAGTTGATCGTGGTCACCAGGAACAGCATGAGCAGGATCAAATAGCGGACGTGGGTCGGCTTGGTCGCTTGCATGTAGAAGTACTCCCACTAATTATTTTTTTTGCGGGTAATGATTTTGTATTGCCTGGTTGCGTCTCCCTGTAGGAGCGAGCTTGCTCGCGAAGAACTTCAACGATCACGCGGGCATTCAGGATGCACGCGGTGAATTTGAGTTTTTCGCGAGCAAGCTCGCTCCTACAGAGAGGATGCTGCGTGTTACGAACCGATGTAGCTGGTTTTCACCACGGTGTAGAACTCTTGCGCATAGCGACCCTGCTCACGCGAACCGTAGGATGAACCCTTACGGCCACCAAATGGAACGTGGTAATCCACCCCTGCCGTCGGCAGGTTGACCATCACCATCCCGGCCTGGGAGTGGCGCTTGAAGTGGTTGGCATATTTGAGCGAGGTGGTGGCAATACCGGCCGACAAGCCGAACTCGGTGTCATTGGCCATGGCCAGCGCCGCCTCGTAGTCCGCCACGCGCACCACGTTGGCCACCGGGCCGAAGATCTCTTCACGGCTGATGCGCATGCCCGCTTCACTGTCGGCAAACAGTGTGGGCGCCAGGTAATAGCCTTCGGTGTCGCAGGTCACCAGGCCGCCCCCACTCACCAGCCGGGCACCTTCGCTCTGGCCGATGTCGATGTATTTCAGGTCCTGATCCAACTGGGCCTGGGACACCACCGGGCCAATGTCGGTGCCGCTATTCAAAGCGTGGCCCACCTTGATCGACTTCATGCGCTCGGCCATGGCGGCGACAAACTGGTCGTGGATCCCCGCGGTGACAATCAAGCGGCTCGAGGCCGTGCAACGCTGGCCGGTAGAGTAGAACGCACTCTGTACCGACAGCTCGACAGCCTGCTTGAGGTCGGCATCGTCGAGAATGATTTGCGGGTTCTTGCCACCCATCTCCAACTGCACCTTGGCCTGGCGCGATACACAACTGACCGCGATCTGACGCCCAACGCCCACCGACCCGGTGAAACTGATGCCATCGACTTTCGGGCTGTTGACCAACACGTCGCCGACCACACGGCCACTGCCCATCACCAGGTTGAACACACCGGCGGGGAAACCGGCGCGGGAGATGATTTCGGCCAAGGCCCAGGCGCAGCCCGGCACCAGCTCGGCAGGCTTGATCACCACGCAGTTGCCGTAGGCCAGGGCCGGGGCGATTTTCCACGCGGGGATGGCGATCGGGAAGTTCCACGGGGTGATCAGACCCACCACACCGAGGGCTTCGCGGGTCACTTCAACGTTGACGCCCGGGCGCACCGACGGCACGTAATCGCCCGACAGGCGCAAGCATTCACCGGCGAAGAATTTGAAGATATTGCCGGCGCGGGTCACCTCGCCAATGGCTTCGGGCAGGGTCTTGCCCTCTTCCCGGGCCAGCAGGGTGCCGAGTTCTTCACGACGGGCGAGGATCTCGCTGCCGACTTTATCCAGCGCATCGTGACGCGCCTGGATACCGGAGGTGGACCACGCCGGGAACGCGGCGCGGGCAGCGTCGATGGCCGCGTTGACTTGGGCCACGTCGGCTTTGGCGTATTCGCCAATGGCGTCGGACACATCCGACGGGTTGATGTTGGTGCAGTAGTCGGCGCCGGTTACCCATTCGCCATTGATGTAGTTCTCAAAACGCTTTGCCTGGGACACGAATCTTCTCCTGACGCAAAAGGCCGCTGATTGCTCAGCGGCCTTGTGGATAATTTATTGCGCGCCTTGCTTGTCGATCAGCGCGGCGAGGGCTTCGTACTCTTCCGGCAGCAGGTCGGTCAGTGGCGTGCGCACCGGGCCTGCGTCATAACCGACGATTTTCGCACCGGCCTTGACGATGCTCACCGCGTAACCGGCCTTGCGGTTACGGATATCCAGGTATGGCAGGAAGAAGTCGTCAATGATCTTGCCAACGGTGGCGTGATCTTCGCGGGCAATGGCGTGGTAGAAATCCATCGCAGTCTTGGGGATGAAGTTGAACACCGCCGAGGAGTACACCGGCACGCCTAGGGCCTTGTAGGCCGCGGCGTAAACCTCTGCGGTCGGCAAGCCACCGAGGTAGCTGAAACGGTCGCCCAGGCGACGGCGGATCGACACCATCAGCTCGATATCACCCAGGCCATCCTTGTAGCCGATCAGGTTCGGGCAACGCTCGGCCAGGCGCTCCAACAGCGGTGCGGTCAGGCGGCAGACGTTGCGGTTGTACACCACCACGCCGATCTTGACCGACTTGCACACGGCTTCAACGTGGGCGGCAACCCCGTCCTGGCTGGCTTCGGTGAGGTAGTGCGGCAGCAGCAACAAACCTTTGGCGCCGAGGCGTTCGGCCTCTTGGGCATACTCGATGGCCTGGCGGGTGGCACCGCCTACACCGGCCAGGATCGGCACGCTGGACGCACAGGTATCCACGGCGGTTTTCACCACCTGGGAATATTCGCTGGCCGCCAGGGAGAAAAACTCACCTGTGCCACCTGCGGCGAACAAGGCGCTGGCGCCATAAGGGGCCAGCCATTCCAGGCGCTTGATGTAACCCGCCTGGTGGAAATCACCCTGGGCGTTGAAATCGGTCACCGGGAAAGACAGCAGACCGTGGGAGAGGATGGACTTCAGTTCTTGTGGATTCATTATTCGAACACCCTGGGCGAAGACTTTCTAACGAAAGGTTGTTGTTGGTTTTATGATGTCGTACGTCATCGTACAACTATAAATAAATTCGTCAACTGCAATTCATCCGGCGTAATCCTTTGACGGCTTAAGACGTAGTTCTTGACGTAGGAAATTTCTCACCTATGATTCAGATAACTGTATGCATATACAGTTATCCCGGAAGATTCCTACGACATAGCAAGGAGCTAACATGTCAGGTCTTGAACTCGCAGCACCCGAAAAAACACCACCTACCCTGCGCTTCGAAGGCGGTGAACACACCGCCATCGGCGATGACACCCTGCTTCGCTTCGTCAAGGACGCCCCCGCCATTCCTGCGCGCCAAGTCGAACTGCACCTGCCCAACGGGCTTGCGCTGACCTATGGCCAAGTGATCGCCCTGGGCGGCGACTTCTATGGCATCCCCGGCCAACCGATCAGCGATGGCAACTCCCCGGCCGAACGCGTGCAACGCTTTAACGCGGCCTTCAATTCTCTTGCCGTGTTGCCCGCTTCACGGGAAGAAGCGCAGAAGATCCTGGCGGTGATGCAAAAGGAGATCAACGCCGTCAACCAGGCGATCAAGGACGGCAAACAGCCGCACGAAGCCTACGACGCCCTGGGTGATACGTTGTCCGAGGAGTGGAACCGCATCACTGGCGGCGGCAGCGCTGTTTCGGCCCTCGTGCCACTAGGCCGCTACCTGAAACTGGCAGCGGACAACGCCGATCACTTCGGTGAGTGGGCCTTGTCGGCCTACATGGCCGGCCATACGGCAGCACTGCAACAGGCAGTGATGGCCCATCAGACCGGCACCGACCAGGCCCTGGAATTGGCCTACGCCATGAACAGCTTTGCCGATCATTTTTTGACCGACCTGTTTTCCGCCGGCCACCTGCGGGTACCGCGCAAACAACTGGCAGCGGTCGTGACGCCTGGAGAACTCGGCTCGCTGATCAGCCGCTTCATGCACGATGAAGACAGCAAATTCGGGCTCAAGGTGCGCAATGCCATGGGCGCTCAGTGGCATGCATACGGCGACAAGCGCTACTTCGACAGCATCGACGCCGACAATCGCGTGCAGGTCAAACGGGCGGTACAGGCCTCAGCAGATGAAGTCTTCGAAACCTTCATCAGCGGTATCGCGCCCTCCCCGGCTGAGTTCAAGGCACCGCTGTATGTGCCCGACCTGAACGCCGCGCAAAACCCGACGAATAACTTCTCGCCGCTGTTCAAGATGGAGGGGGACAAGGTGCTGCGGCGCAAGGACGTCAACGATTTGAACGACAAGCACTGGACCAATGATTGGTGGGGGTGGAGTACGTACTTGCTGCTTAAAGACTATAAGCCAAACCAACCCGTCAACTAACGGCTGGCATGATCGTTCCCACGCTCTGCGTGGGAATACAGCCTATGACGCTCCGCGTCACCCTGCGAGGGCTTGAGAAATTCACGCGCACCGGGACGCGGAGCGTCCATAGAGGCGTTACCACGCAGAGCGGGGGAACGATCAGACCCGCTGCGCCTCTGCCTCTTCATGGGCATGGCGCAGTCGTTCGCGACTGTTGGTCAAATGCAAGCGCATCGCAGCCCGCGCCGCATCCGAATCCTGGCGGGCTATCGCCTCGTAGATCTCTTCGTGTTCGCGGCTCAAGCGGCTCATGTAGTGCTGTTGATCATCATGGGCCAGGCGCGCCGAATTCAGGCGGGTACGCGGAATGATGCTGGTGCCCAGGTGGGTCATGATGTCGGTGAAGTAGCGGTTGCCGGTAGACAGTGCAATTTCCAGGTGGAAGGCAAAGTCCGACGCCACCGCATCGCCGGCGTGGGCCGCACTTTCATTCAAGGCATCGAGGGCCGCACGCATGGCCGCCAGTTGCTCCTCGCTGCGACGCAGCGCCGCGAGGCCCGCAGACTCCACTTCCAGGCTGATACGCAGCTCCAGAATCGCCAGCACATCGCGCAAGGTCACCACAGTGGCCGGGTCTATGCGAAAACCGCTGGGGCTTGGCGTGTCCAGCACGAAGGTGCCGATACCGTGGCGAGTCTCGACCTGCCCCGCCGCTTGCAGGCGCGAGATGGCTTCACGCACCACCGTCCGGCTGACGCCATGGGCGTCCATGATCGCCGACTCGGTGGGCAACTTGTCGCCGCGTTTGAGCTGGCCATCGCGGATCTGCTCGGACAACACCGTGACCAATTCCTGGGCAAGGCTGCGGCGCTTGCGGGGAAGACGTGGGGCGGCGCTGGCGTTTTCCATGATGAACCATCTTTCTCGACGAACTAAAGACCGCATCATAGCCCATGGTGGTTGTACGATCACCGTTCTGGCGCGACTTTCATCCATATCCTTCACGCAAAAAAAATGCCCCGACCGACGTCGGGGCATTTTTCAGACGGGTGTGTAAGCGAAATCCGCCTACTTCACCACTTTCAGGCTTGGCCGACCGCTAGGGCGCGGCGGCTCGGTATCCGGTGGCGGTACATCATCACCGTCTTCGCCTTCGATCGTTTCGTCATCCTCCAAAGGCGACTCCAGATCGAACACCATGCCCTGGCCATTTTCCCGGGCGTAGATCCCGAGGATGGCACCGATGGGCACGAACAGCGTATGGGGCACACCGCCGAAACGCCCTTCGAAGCTCACCGCTTCGTTGTCCATGTGCAGGTGGCGCACGGCACTGGGCGATACGTTCAGCACAATCTGTCCGTCACTGGCAAAACCCTGGGGTACCTGAACCGCAGGAAATTCGGAATTGACCAGCATGTGCGGGGTGCAATCGTTGTCCACAATCCACTCATAGAGCGCGCGGACCAGGTAAGGTCGACTGGAGTTCATCAACGGCTCCTTAAGCCTTAGCGCATATCACGTTCGGCACCAGACAGACTTGCCTGGAAAGCCTCACGCGCAAACTGGCGCTCCATGTAATCAAGCAACGGCTTGGCCGGCCGTGGCAGTTCAATGCCCAGAATCGGCAAGCGCCAGAGTATGGGTAATAGGCAGCAATCCACCAAGCTTTGTTCCTCACTGAGGAAAAAAGGTTTATCGGCGAACAACGGCGAAACGCCGGTGAGGCTCTCGCGCAATTCCTTGCGCGCCTGCACACGAGCGGCTTCTTTGGAACGCGAATCCAGGATCACATCCACCAACCCGCACCAGTCACGCTGGATCCGATGGATCAGCAGGCGGCTGTTGGCACGCGCCACCGGGTACACCGGCAGCAAAGGCGGATGAGGGTAACGCTCATCCAAGTATTCCATCACCACGGTCGACTCCCACAACGCCAGGTCACGATCGACCAGGGTGGGCAAGCTGCCGTAAGGGTTCACTTCGATCAGCTTCGGCGGCTGACGGCCCGCCTCCACACTGATGATCTCGGCGCTGACACCCTTCTCTGCGAGCACGATGCGTACTCGGTGGGAATAGTGGTCGGCGGGGTCGGAGTAACAGGCCAACCGGTTGGTCACGCCCATGGCGGTCCTCCTCGCTTGTTGAAATTATCGAAAGCTCAAAAACGAGCGCGCCCAGAAAGCATCCCTGTAACGTCCGGTTCAAACCGACGCTACGTGTTCAGAGATGCCGCTGGGCGCGCAAGATTAACAGCAATTGCTTACGGTTGGATCAATGCACATCCTTCCAGTATTCACGCTTGAGCAAATAAGCGAATACAAAGAAGAAAGCCAGGTACAGCAAGACGTAGGTACCGATGCGCTGATGCTGCAGTTTGACCGGGTTGGCCGAGTAGGCCAGGAAGGTCACCAGGTTCTTGACCTTCTCGTCGAACTGCTCTTCGTTCAGCGTACCGGTCTTGGGCACGATGGTCAGTTGATCGCACGCCTCATGGGTCAGCGGCGTGCCGGTCAACGGATCATATTGCTTCTTGCCGTCTTCAACGACCTGAACCTGTTTGCATCCTACCACTTGGCGCCCCTGCAGGCCGACCAGAACGTTCGGCATGCCGACGTTCGGGAAGACTTTGTTGTTCACGCCATAGGGGCGTGCAGGGTCTTCGTAGAAGGATTTGAGGTAACCGTAGAGCCAGTCGGTACCGCGTACACGAGCCACCAGGGTGAGGTCGGGGGGCGCGGCGCCGAACCAGGTCTTGGCGTCGGCCGGCTGCATGCCGATGTTCATGTGGTCGCCGATCTTGGCGCCTGTGAACACCGCGTGGCTGAGCATCACTTCATGGGGGATTCCCAGGTCATCGGCAACGCGCTCGTACCGTTGGAACTTGGCGCTGTGGCACCCCATGCAGTAGTTGGTGAATGTACGCAGCCCATCCTGCATGGCGGCTTTGTCAGACACATCGATATCGACTTTTTCCAGCTGCGCACCATGTTCGGCAGCGAAGGACAGTAGCGGCAGCGCCGCAAGCACGAATGCAACGAGTAATTTTTTCATCAGCCAGTCACCCTTTCCGGAACCGGTTTGGTCTTCTCGAGCCGGGTATAGAACGGCATCAGAATAAAGTAGGCGAAGTACAGGAAGGTGCAGACCTGCGACAGCAAGGTCCGTTCAGGGGTGGGCGCCAATACACCCAACACACCCAGGATCACGAACGAAATGCAGAACACCCACAGCCAGATCTTGCTCAGCCAGCCTTTGTAGCGCATTGACTTGACCGGGCTACGGTCGAGCCACGGCAGCACGAACAGCACCGCGATGGCCGCGCCCATGGCGATCACGCCCATGAGTTTGTCGGGGATCGCACGCAAGATCGCGTAGAACGGCGTGAAGTACCAGACCGGGGCAATGTGCTCAGGTGTCTTGAAGGCGTTGGCCTGTTCGAAGTTAGGCTTCTCCAGGAAATAACCACCCATCTCCGGGAAAAAGAACACGATCGAGCAGAACACAAACAGGAACACGACCACGCCGACAATGTCTTTCACGGTGTAGTACGGGTGGAACGGAATGCCATCCAGCGGGATGCCGTTTTCGTCCTTGTGCTTCTTGATGTCCACGCCATCCGGGTTGTTGGAACCCACTTCGTGCAGCGCCAGGATATGCAATACCACCAGGCCCAGGATCACGATCGGCAAGGCCACCACGTGCAGGGCGAAGAAGCGGTTCAGGGTGATGCCGGAGATCAGGTAGTCACCACGAATCCACTGGGTCAGGTCGTTGCCGATCACCGGGATTGCGCCGAACAGCGAGATGATCACCTGGGCGCCCCAGTAAGACATCTGGCCCCAAGGTAGCAGGTAGCCCATGAAGGCTTCGGCCATCAGCGCCAGATAGATCAACATGCCGAAGACCCACACCAGCTCACGGGGCTTCTGGTACGAGCCGTAGAGCAGGCCGCGGAACATGTGCAGGTAGACGACGATAAAGAACGCCGACGCGCCGGTGGAGTGCAGCAGGCGCAGGATCGAGCCGTACTCGACATCACGCATGATGTATTCGACAGAGGCAAACGCCTCTTCCGCCGACGGCGTGTAGCTCATCGTCAACCACACGCCGGTGACGATCTGGTTGACCAGCACCAACAGGGCCAGGGAGCCGAAGAAGTAGAAGAAGTTGAAGTTTTTCGGCGCGTAATATTTGCTGAGATGGTCTTCCCACATTTTAGTGGCGGGGAAGCGCGCATCCACCCAATCCATGAACTTGCTCATCACGCGTTCTCCTTGTCGAGGCCAATGACAATGATGTCGTCAGATTCGTAATTGTGAGGAGGAACCGGCAGGTTCAGGGGGGCGGGCTGGGATTTGTAGACGCGGCCCGCAAGGTCATAGTGGGAACCGTGGCACGGGCAGAAATAACCGCCGACCCAGTCTTTGCCCAAATCGACAGGCGCCACTTCCGGGCGGAAGGTAGGTGAGCAACCCAGATGGGTACAAAGACCAACCAGCAGCAGAATCTCTGGCTTGATCGAACGTGCTTCGTTCTTGGCGTAGGCGGGCTGGTCGGACTTTTCGGATGTCGGGTCAGACAGCTGGCCTTCGATCTTCTTCAGATTCCCCAGGATTTCCTCGGTACGACGAACAATGAAAACCGGCTGGCCGCGCCACTCAGCAATCATCTGCTGGCCTGGCTCGATCTTGCTGACATTCACCTTCACCGGTGCACCTGCGGCTTTCGCCTTGGCACTGGGAAACCATGACCCCACGAACGGGACCGCAGCCCCCACCGCTCCTGCAGCACCCACCACGGATGTGGCTGCTACCAAGAAGCGACGCCGGCCTGCATTCACGCCGTCATTGCTCATTCAGTCCTCTCCCATCAGCTTTTTGGCCTGTTAAATCAGGCGTCTACTAAGTGTTGAATCTTTACTTATAAAAATTTTGACGGATGGTAATGAAAAGCCCCACGTATGACAAGGGAATTGCCCGGGGCTCCGTCTCCAGGCCTTGTAGTATAGGGGGTCTACGGATGTGGCAAGTTGTCACGGCGAAAAATGTGCATAAATCACAGGCAATAAAAAACGCCCAGCTCCGTGAGGAGCTGGGCGTTTTTGTGGAACGTAAAGCGAATTAACGCTTCGAGTACTGCGGACGCTTACGCGCTTTACGCAGACCGACTTTCTTACGTTCAACTTCACGAGCATCGCGAGTCACGAAGCCAGCTTTGCGCAGAGCGCCACGCAGGGTTTCGTCGTACTGCATCAGAGCGCGAGTGATACCGTGGCGGATTGCGCCAGCTTGACCACTTACACCGCCACCGATAACGGTGACGTAGATGTCGAACTTTTCAACGGTCTCGGTCAATTCCAGCGGCTGACGAACTACCATGCGGGCAGTTTCGCGGCCGAAGAAGTTGTCCAGGGAGCGGTTGTTGATCGAGATGTTACCAGTGCCCGGACGCAGGAAAACGCGTGCGGTTGCGGTTTTGCGACGGCCAGTGCCGTAATTTTGAGTCGCCGACATAATGAACTATTCCGTTAAAACTTCAGTTCTTGGGGCTGCTGAGCAGCATGAGGGTGTACAGCGCCCGCATAGACTTTCAGCTTGCGAAACATATCGCGACCCAGTGGGCCCTTAGGCAGCATGCCTTTGACCGCGATTTCGATCGGGGCTTCAGGCTTCTTGGCAATCAGGCCTTCGAAGTTGGAAGACTTGATACCGCCTGGGAAACCGGAGTGACGGTAGTACATTTTGTCGCTTGCTTTGTTGCCGGTTACACGAACCTGCTCAGCATTGATGATGACGATGTAGTCGCCGGTATCAACGTGCGGGGTGTATTCAGGCTTGTGCTTGCCACGCAGACGGCTGGCGACTTCAGTGGCCAGACGACCCAGGGTCTGACCAGCGGCGTCGACGACAAACCAGTCGCGCTGAACTGTTTCCGGTTTTGCAGTAAAAGTTGTCATTCTTTAATAGCCTCAGGGGCCGCCTGTAAATTTAGACGGCGGATCTTACTGAATAGTGCGTACTTTGACAAGGTCAAAGGCAGCCGGATACAGACGCTATCGGGGGCTCGGGTCGGCGCGTCCGTTCAACGGCAAGATTCTTCGGCAGGCGGCGCATCACTTCCACTGCAGAAAGAGGTGGGCAATTATGCAGATTGCGAAAAAAAATTCAACCTGCTTTTATGATTGTTTTACCCCGAAGGAGTACCCGATGGATTACCGACAGCTGGGCCGCACCGATCTGAATGTCAGCGCGATCGCGTTGGGCACCATGACCTGGGGCGAGCAGAACAGCGAGGCAGAGGCCTTCGCGCAGATCGAAAGGGCCAAGGCCGCGGGGATCAACTTCCTCGACACCGCAGAAATGTACCCGGTGCCGCCCAAGGCCGACACCTACGCCACCACCGAGCGCTACATCGGCAACTACTTCAAAAGCCGTGGCGACCGCGCCGACTGGATTCTCGCCAGCAAGATCGCCGGCCCCGGCAACACCATCGACTATATCCGCGATGGCCACCTGCGCCACAACCGCAAGCACATCGCCGCAGCCCTGGACGCCAGCCTCAAGCGCCTGCAGACCGAGTGGATCGACCTCTACCAACTGCATTGGCCGGAGCGCAGCACCAACTTCTTCGGCCAGTTGAGCTACAAGCACAAGGACGAAGACGACCTCACCCCACTGGAGGAAACGCTCGAAGCCCTGGATGAACAGGTAAAGGCCGGCAAGATCCGCCACATTGGCCTGTCCAACGAAACGCCGTGGGGCGCCATGAAATTCCTCGCCCTGGCCGAAGCCCGCGGTTGGCCGCGCGCCGTGTCGATCCAGAACCCCTACAACCTGCTCAACCGCAGCTTTGAAGTGGGCCTGGCGGAGGTTGCCATTCGTGAACAGTGCGGCTTGTTGGCTTATTCGCCTTTGGCGTTCGGCATGCTCAGTGGCAAGTACGAAAATGGCGCTCGCCCGGCCAAGGCGCGCCTGACCGAGTACAGCCGCTTCAGCCGCTACTTCAACCCGCAATCGGAAGCGGCGTGCAGCCGGTATGTGGCTCTTGCGCGGGAACATGGCCTGGACCCGGCGCAGATGGCGCTGGCGTTTGTGACACAGCAGCCGTTTGTGACCAGCAATATCATTGGGGCCACATCACTGGAACAACTGGACAGCAACATCGCCAGTGCCGAACTGAAATTGTCGAAAGAGGTGCTGGAAGGGATTGAGGCGATTCAGAAGGATCATCCGAATCCAGCACCTTGATTGATCCGCACTGATCGTTCCCACGCTCCGCGTGGGAATGCCGCCTCGGACGCTCTGCGTCCGCTTTCAGAGTCGTGACGCGGAGCGTCACATGAGGCGTTCCCACGCGGAGCGTGGGAACGATCAATCAAGAGCACCTAACAATCAAAGCGCCCGCGCAATGATCTCTTTCATGATCTCATTGGTCCCCGCATAAATGCGCTGCACCCGCGCATCCGCCCAGGCCCGGGCAATCGGGTATTCCCACATGAAGCCGTAGCCGCCATGCAACTGCACGCACTCATCGAGCACCTTGCATTGCAGGTCCGTGGCCCAGTACTTGGCCATCGCCGCTGTGGGCACGTCCAGCTTGCCTTCCAGATGCAAGGCCATGCACTGATCGACAAACACGCGGCCAATCTGAATCTCGGTGGCCATCTCCGCCAGCTTGAACCGGGTGTTCTGGAAATCGGCAATCGCCTTGCCGAACGCCTTGCGCTCTCGCGTGTACTCGAGGGTCCATTGCAACGCTGCTTCGGCTGAGGACAGCGCGCCAATCGCCACGGTCAGGCGTTCTTGTGGCAGCTCCTGCATCAGGTAGGCAAAGCCCATGCCCGCCTGGCCCAGCAGGTTTTCCTTGGGCACGCGCACATCCTGGAAGAACAGTTCCGAGGTGTCCTGCGCCTTCATGCCGACTTTCTCCAGGCGCTTGCCCTTGTCGAAGCCCGGCGTGTCGGCTTCCACCAGGAACAGACTGGTGCCCTTGGCGCCAGCCTTGGGGTCGGTCTTGGCGACGACAATCACCAGATCGGCCAGGTAGCCGTTGGTGATAAAGGTCTTGGAGCCGTTGATCACGTACTCATCACCCTCCAAAACCGCTGTGGTCTTGACGCCCTGCAGGTCGGAACCAGCGCCCGGCTCGGTCATGGCAATGGCCGTGACCATCTCCCCGGAGATCAACTTGGGCAGGTACTTGTGCTTCAGTGCTTCACTGCCGTAATGCAGGATGTAAGGCGCGACGATATCCGAGTGCAGGGAAAAGCCGATGCCGGTCAAACCCAGGCGGCTGACTTCTTCGATCACCACCGCGCTGTAGAGAAAATCCGCGCCCAGCCCGCCATATTCCTCTGGCAGGTGGGAACACAACATGCCCGCCTCCCCCGCATGGTTCCACAGGTTACGTTCGATATAGCCCTGCTTTTCCCATTGCCCATGGAAGGGCACGGCGTGCTTTTCGAGAAAGGTGCGCACGCTCTCACGGAAGAGTTCGTGCTCCGAGCTGAACAAGGTTCTGGGGATCATGGGTCACCTGCGTGGATTGTCGGACAAGGACGAGCCCACAGAGCCTATGCCCCGAAGGCGTCACGGGACACTGGACACATGCGACAAAAAATAAGACGATCCAGCCGTCTGGTGACCACTTTCCCCTATAAGAATAAATGAAATTATGTCTAACCAAATCTCCACGCCGTTGCGGCGCGTCAGCATTTTGGCCATTGATCGGGTATTCGCTTCAACCCTCATGCAAGCCAAGGATTTCTTCCATCTCGCCAGCCTGCGCCATGGCAAACAGCAAGGCCTGGGCCTGACCCCAGGGTTCGAAACGCGCCTGGTCAGCCCCGACGGCCAGTCCGTGCGCAGCTTCAGCGATGTGATCATGCCGGTGGACGGCGGCCTCGAAGACGCCGACATCATTGTGCTGCCAGCTTTCTGGGACGACTTCGATGCCCTGTGCTCGCGCTACCCGCAAGTGCTGCCGTGGCTGCGCGAACAGCACGCCCGCGGCGCCGTACTCTGCGGCGAGGCCACCGGGGTGTTCTGGCAGGCCGAAGCCGGGCTGCTCGATGGCAAGGAGGCGACCACCTACTGGCGCTTCTTCAATGCCTTCAGCGAGCGTTTCCCCAAGGTGCAGCTCAATCAGGACAAGCACCTCACGGATGCCGATAACCTGTATTGCGCCGGTGGCACCACGTCGGCCTGCGACCTTTATATCTACCTGATCGAACGCTTCTGCGGCGCCAACATCGCCCAGGCGGTGGCCCGCGACATTCTCTACGAGGTGCAGCGCAACTATTCACCTGGGCGGATCGGGTTTGGCGGGCAGAAGCTGCATCAGGACGTGATCATCCTGCAGATCCAGCATTGGCTTGAAGAGCACTTTGCCGACAAATTCCGCTTTGAAGACGTCGCCCGGGAACACGGCATGAGCATCCGCAACTTCATGCGCCGCTTCCAGACCGCGACCGGTGACAAGCCGCTGCATTACCTGCAACGCCTGCGCATCGAGACCGCCAAGGGCCTGCTCTCGGGCAGCCGCAAGAGCATCAAGACCATCAGCTACGAGGTGGGTTACGACGATGCGAGTTTCTTTGCGCGGTTGTTCAGGCAGCACACGGAGTTGTCGCCCAACCAGTATCGCCAGCAATTTCAGCAGGCCGCCTGACTCCAGGCCAACACAAACCATTGTGGGGAGCTGGCTTGCCTGCGATGACGGTGTATCAGCCAGCCTATAGTTGGCTGATACACCCCCATCGCGGGCAAGCCCGGCTCCCACATTAGATCTCCATTGAGCCGGAGATTGATTAAGGCTTGTGGCCGCGCGACAGGAACTCGTGGGACTGCATTTCCAGCAGGCGACTCAAGGTGCGCTGGAATTCGAAATTCAAGCGGCCGCCGGTATAGAGATCCTTGAGTTCGACTTCCGCCGAGATGATCAGCTTGACGTTACGGTCGTAGAACTCATCGACCATGTTGATGAACCGTCGGGCGATATCGTCGGTGGTCACGCCCATCTGTTCCACACCACTCAAGATCACGGCGTGGAAGATCTTGCCCAGCTCGATGTAATCGTTCTGGCTGCGTGGCCCATCGCACAGTTGGCGGAACTCGAACCAGGCCACGTCATCGCAGGTGCGCAGCGCGATGATTTCGCGGTTCTCGATCATCAGCTTGTCGTTTTCCACCGCTTGCGTGCATTCCGGCGTCAGCGCACGGAAGCTTTTCTTCAGGCTTTCGTGCGCCGCTTCGTTGAGCGGGAAGTGGAACAGCTCGGCTTGCTCCAGGTGACGCAAGCGGTAGTCGACGCCGCTGTCGACGTTGACGATATCGGTGTTCTGCTTGATCAGCGCAATGGCCGGCAGGAAGCGCGCACGTTGTAGGCCGTCCTTGTACAGGCCATCGGGCACGATGTTCGACGTGGCCACCAGGGTCACACCGTTCTTGAACAGTTCTTCCATCAGCGTGCCAAGGATCATGGCGTCGGTGATGTCAGAGACGAAGAATTCATCGAAGCAGATCACCCGGGCCTCTTGGGAGAAGCGCTTGGCGATGATGGTCAGCGGGTTTTTCTCGCCCGGTAGGGTCTTCATCTCTTCGTGCACGCGCTTCATGAAGCGGTGGAAGTGCGTACGCACCTTTTCCTTGAACGGCAGCGCTTCAAAGAAGGTGTCTACCAGGTAAGTCTTGCCCCGGCCCACGCCGCCCCAGAAATACAGGCCCTTGACCGGCGTGTGGTCTTTCTTGCCAAACAGCTTGCTGAACATCCCTGGCTTGCTTTGCGACGCGGCCACGAGGTCCTCGTACAGGCGCTGCAAATGACGCACGGCATTTTCCTGGGCCGCGTCGTGGAAGAACTCGGGGCGTTTCAGATCAGCTTGATATCGTTCTAGGGGCGTCATAATTTCGTTAGCAAGGCAACAAAAACGGGCCGACACTGTAACGACGGCCCTGGATAATGGCAATCAACCCTTGGTCGGGTTAATCCTCGATTGGGGTCAACGCAGCGCGCAAAGCGGCGATGGCGGCATCGCGAGATGAAATCTCTTCGAAGAAAGGCCCATCTGCGATGCAGTAGCCTTCCAGCCAGACGCTGAAGGTGGTTCCTTCTTCGCGAATATCCAGTGCCTTACCCGACTGAAGATCTTTAGTTGCAGCGCCTGCCAACTTACCATCAGAAAATTTGCGCGAAACCAGAAGCTGTTCACCGTTAGGCGCCAGCAGGCGGAAGCGGAAGCTGCCATCGTCTTCGCGGAAGCTCACAAACCGTGCAGCCTTCGCTGCTTTTTTCTTGGTGGCGACCGGCGCCGCCGTCTGGTTGACGAACGAACGCAGGCCCACCGCTTCACGCAGCTCGGCCAGGAACGGTGCCGCCACAGCGCGGGCCTTCTTGGCGCCGACCTGCAGCAGGTCCTCCATGTCCGATGGGCGCGCCATCAGTTGATGGTAACGCTCGCGCGCTTCGCCGAGCTGGCCGTCGAGCAGTTGGAACAGACGGTTCTTCGCCTCGCCCCAGCCCAGGCCTTCTAGCAGCTCACCACGGAATTGGGCTTCCTGGGCCTTGGTCGCGAACGCCTGGTACAGGGTGAACAGGTGCGAATTGTCCGGATCCTTGGCTTCGCCTGGCGCGCGGGAGTCGGTGACGATCCGCGAGATCGCGTCCTTCATGTCCTTGGCGCTGGTGAACAACGGGATGGTGTTGTCGTAGCTCTTGGACATCTTGCGACCATCCAGGCCTGGCAAGGTGGCCACGCTTTCTTCGATCAGCGCCTCGGGCATGGTGAAGAATTCTTTACCGTTGCCGAACAGGTGGTTGAAGCGCTGGCCGATGTCGCGGGCCATTTCCACGTGCTGGATCTGGTCGCGGCCCACCGGCACGTTGTGCGCATTGAACATCAGGATGTCCGCTGCCATCAGCACCGGGTAGCTGTACAGGCCCATGCTGATGCCCGCATCCGGGTCTTCACCGTTTTCCACGTTCTTGTCCACCGAGGCCTTGTAGGCATGGGCGCGGTTGAGCAGGCCCTTGGCGGCAACGCAGGTCAGCAGCCAGGTCAGCTCGGGGATTTCCGGGATGTCCGACTGGCGGTAGAAGGTCACCCGGTTCACATCCAGGCCACCGGCCAGCCAGGTCGCGGCGATTTCCATACGCGAGCGCTGGATGCGCTGCGGGTCATCGCATTTGATCAGGGCATGGTAGTCGGCCAGGAAGTAGAAGGAATCGGCATTCGCGTCTTCGCTGGCGAGGATCGCCGGGCGAATCGCACCGGCGTAGTTGCCCAGGTGCGGCGTGCCGGTGGTGGTGATGCCGGTGAGGATACGGGTACGGGTCGTCATGGGTGATCGCTTGTCATCAATTCGAAAGGCGTGGCAGCACCAGATCCTTGAGATCGGTCAGCTTGCCGTGAAAAAAGTGTCCGCATTCTGCCACTTTCAGCAACTCATGGGGGCGTTTGAGGGCGGCGGACCAGTCGTAGACCAGCTGCGGGTCAACCACTTCGTCGCTTTTCGGTTGGATCAGGGTCAACGGGCAGCCCAGCGGTAACGCGTCGGTATCGCGCAGGCGCATCACCGCAGCGGCAATCATGAACAGGTGTGCGAGCTTTTCACCTTTGGCTTCCAGGCGGCCGCCGAGGCTGGCGGCCACATACCCACCGAAAGAAAAACCGAGCAAGGTGATTGGCAGGTCCGGGTGCTTTTCCCGCAGCCAGGTGGCGGCCGCTTCAGCATCGTCGACCTCACCGGTGGACATATCGTGAGTACCGGCACTGGCACCTACGCCACGGTAATTGAAGCGCAAAGTAATCAAACCCGCATCGCGGGCAGTGCGTTGCAGGGTCGAGACGACTTTATTGAGCATGGTCCCCCCCTGCACCGGGTTAGGGTGGCAAACCAGCGCCAGGCCACGTGGTTCGGGGTGATCCAGGTACAAGGCTTCCAATTGGCCCACCGGGCCATCGATCAAAACGGGGGTTTCACGCATGAGCAAGGATGAACTCCGTGACCTCTCAAGGGGTCGACTCGTCTAGCTAAAAGTCTGTGCATGGCATCATTGCGAGCTTAATCGCGGTATACAGCGCAGGTTTGAGCCGTTAACGTAAAGCAAAGCCGTTTATAGAGGAAGGACTCGTGGAACACTCGCTCTTAGTTTGGTTGTTGCCGACTCTTGCCCTGGTTGCCGGTGTCGCCATTGGTTTCCTGGTTGCCCGCCTGCTGCCGAATGCCGCGCCTAACCGCACGCAGCGTCAGCTGGATGACATTCAGGAACGTTTTGACAGTTATCAGAACGAGGTTGTTACCCACTTCAACAGCACCGCGACCCTGGTCAAGAAGCTCACCCAGAGCTACCAGGAAGTACAGGATCACCTCGCCGATGGCGCTAACCGCCTGGCCCTCGACGACATCACCCGCCAGCGCCTGCTGGCCGCGCTGCATTCCGATGCACCGCAAACCCCACGGGAACGCCTGACCCCGCCTCGGGAAAACCAGGAGCCACCACGGGACTACGCGCCAAAGACGCCGAACGCTCCAGGCATGTTGGATGAGCATTACGGCTTGAAGAAGTAAGTCATCTTCGAGCAACAAAAAGCCCGGCTGATCGATGATCTGCCGGGCTTTTTGTTGGGTGCCTGAACCATCAGACAACACCATGCCCCTGTGGGAGCTGGCTTGCCTGCGATAGCGGTGTGCCCGTTGACACACCTGCCTCAGGCACTCCGCCATCGCGGGCAAGCCCGGCTCCCACATTGAGCGAGCAGGCACTCAAGTGAGTTGTTGTTCCTGCAACCGCCCACCGTCGATGCGCACATGCCGCCCATGGAAACGCTTGAGGCTGCTGCGGTGGCCGACGCTGACGATGCTCAACCCCGGCAATTGATCGATCAACGCCTGGTACAAGGTTGCCTCGTCTTCTTCATCCATGGCCGAGGTCGCTTCGTCCATGTACAGCCATCGCGGTGCAAACAACAACGCGCGGGCAAAGGCCAGGCGCTGTTGCTCGCCGGGCGAGAGCATGCGTTGCCAGTGGTTGGCTTCATCCAGGCGGCTGACCAGATGGGGCAGGCGACAGGTTTCCAGCACCTGTGCATAACGTTCTGGTGAATAGACGCTGTCGTCCTGTGGATAACTCAACACGGCCTTGAGCGTACCAATCGGCAGGTAAGGCTTTTGCGGCAGGAACAGGTAGCGCGTCGCCGGCAAGCGAATGCTGCCATGACCGGCGGGCCACAGATGCCCCATCGCCCGCAGCAAAGTGCTCTTGCCGCTGCCGGAACGCCCGCTGAGCATAACGCGCTGGCCAGGCTCCACGGTCATGTCGGCGTCGGTGAGCAAATGGCGGCCGTCGGCCAGGTCCATACCCAGGTCCTTGATCACCAGGCGCTCGCCTTCAGGGCGCACGTCGATCGCCGGCGTGCGTTGCTCGTTGTCGCTCATGGCCTGCTGGAAACTCAGCAGACGGTCGCTGGTGGCGCGCCATGTCGCCAGCTCCGAATAGGCGTTGATAAACCAGCTGAAGTTCTCTTGCACGTTGCCGAACGCCGAGTTGATTTGCATCAGCTCGCCCAGCTCGATCTTGCCGGTGAAGTAGCGCGGCGCGGCGACGATAAAGGGGAAGATGATCGCGATCTGGCTGTAGCCAGCGGTGAAAAAGGTCAGGCGCTTTGACACTTTCATGATGTCCCAGAAGTTCTGCCAGACCTTGCCGAAGCGCGAACTCAGGCGTTGCCTTTCATTCGGCTCGCCGTTGTACAGGGCAATACTTTCGGCATTCTCACGCACCCGCACCATGGAAAAACGCAGGTCCGCTTCGAAGCGTTGCTGTTGGTTGCTCAGGCCGATCAAGCGCCGGCCGATCAAGTGCGTCAGCCAACTTCCCACAGCGGCGTACAGCAGTGCACACCAGAACATGTAACCGGGGATGGTGACGCCGAACACTTCGATGCTACCCGAGACGCCCCACAGGATGATCGAGAATGACACCAGGCTGACCACGTTACGCAGCAACCCAAGGCCCAGGCTCAAGGTACCGGAGGTGAAGTTGTTAAGGTCTTCGGAAATCCGCTGGTCCGGGTTATCGGTGTAGCCGCCCTGCTCCAGCTGGTAATAATTCTTGTGGGCCAGCCAACGGCTGAAGTGTTTTTCGGTGAGCCAGGCGCGCCAGCGGATTGTCAGCATCTGGGTCAGGTAAAGGCGGTACACCGCGCCGAGTATCGCCACCGCCGCAATCCCGCCGAAATAGCCGATCAGTTGCCAGAAGGCCGCGGTGTCTTTCTTCTCCAGGGCGTTGTAGAAGTCTTTGTACCAGTGGTTGATCCACACGGAGATCGCCACGCTGAAAAGCGACAGGCCAATCACTGCGGCCAGCAGCAGCCAGGCCCTGCCCTTCTCTTCACTGCGCCAATAGGGTGTGATCATCGCCCAGGTTCGGCGGAAGAATTGCCCACGCACCGCGTCGTTGACCGCGCGATATTCAGCATTCTGATTCATCGTTCAGGCTCGGTAGGAAAAAGTCACAGGCGTTTGAACCGATCATAGGTGATCGGTTCGTGCGTCCGTGCAGCCTGAAGCGAGTTGTTCAGTCGCCGTTCAGCGTCGTACCGGGCGCTTCTGCAACTTGCGTTGCAGCGTGCGGCGGTGCATGCCCAGGGCGCGGGCGGTGGCGGAGATGTTGCCTTCGTGTTCGGTCAACACGCGCTGGATGTGTTCCCACTGCAGGCGGTCCACCGACATCGGATTTTCCGGCACCAGGGTGTCGAGGTCGGCATGCTCGGACAGCAAGGCGGCCAGCACGTCGTCGGCATCCGCGGGTTTGCACAGGTAATTGCAGGCGCCGCGCTTGATCGCCTCGACGGCGGTGGCGATGCTGGAGTAACCGGTGAGGATCACCACGCGCATTTCCGGGTCGAGTTCCAGCAGCTTTGGCAGCAGCACCAGGCCCGAGTCGCCGTCCATTTTAAGGTCGAGGGAGGCGTAGTCCGGCAGGTCGGCCTGGGCGATGGTCAGGCCCTCTTCAGCAGAACCTGCGGTGCTGACGCGAAAACCGCGCCGGCTCATGGCGCGCGCCATCACGCGGGTAAAGGTCGCGTCGTCATCTACCAGCAACAGGTGCGGCAGTTCTTCGCCTTCGACTTGGATCTCGTCACTCATCGATATCTCCTCGTGCGACACGGGGCAGGCGCAGCTCGGTGAGCGTGCCACCTTCCTCATGACTATAGAGCTTCACTGAGCCGCCCGCGCGGGTCACGCTGGCCTTGCTCAAAAACAGGCCCAGGCCGAAGCCTTTGCCCTTGGTGGTAAAGAAGGGTTTGCCGATTTGCTCGGCAATGGCCAGTGGCACGCCCGCGCCGTGGTCACGAATGCTGATGGTGACGTTTTCCGCGTCCCAGTCCAACTGCACCCCGAGGCCTTCAGGGCAGGCGTCGGCTGCATTGTTCAGCAAGTTGAGCAGCGCCTGGGTCAAGTCCGGCGGTGGCGCCATGCGCGGTACGCTGCCTTGGCCCAACAGGTTGAAACGGTAACTGGCTTCGGGGCGCATCAGGTGCCAGCGGTTGAGCGCCTCATCGAGCCACTGGGTGACGTCTTGCATTTCGACCGCCAGACGGCGGTTGGCTTCGGCGGCGCGCACCAGTTGCTGGAGTGTCAACTTGCACTGCTTGACCTGCTCCTGCAGTACGCTCAAATCATCTTGCAGGGCCGGGTCGTGATGGTCCTGGGTCATTTCCTTGAGCAGCACGCTCATGGTCGCCAGCGGCGTGCCCAACTCATGGGCGGCGCCAGCGGCCTGGGTGGCAACGGCCAGCAGTTGCTGGTCACGCAGGCCCTCTTCACGGCGAATGGCGCGCAGTTCTTCCTGGCGGCGCAATTCTTCGGCCATGCGCGCGGCAAAGAAGGTAATGACTGCCGCAGACAGAGCGAAGCTCAACCACATCCCGTAGATCTGCAGGTTTTCCCGGGCGATGGGGAATGTCTGCAAGGGGTAGAACTGCGCCAACAGCAGGGTGTACAGCGTCAGCGCAATGCCCGACAGCACCACCGAATAGCGCCACGGCAGGGTGACGGCAGCGATGGTCAAAGGCACCAGATAGTAGGAGACGAAGGGGTTGGTAGAACCACCGGAGAAGTACAGCAACACGCTGTGGATAAACAGGTCGCAGGCCAGTTGCAGGGCGTATTCCAGCTCGGTCACAGGCCAAGTGGTGCGCAGTCGAATGGCGGTGAACACACACAATACGGTGGAGAACCCCAGGGTCACGGCCAATTGCAGCCAGGGCAGCGGCAACAGGTCGAACCAATAGGCAAGCCCGACGGAACCGGCCTGTGCGGCCAATACCAGGGTGCGAATGAACGTCAGGCGCCAAAGGTTCTGGCGGGTGGCGGAAGTCAGTTTTACGGCGGCGAGCATGAGCTCTCCTGATGAGCGCTGCAGGTATATCGCACCGAGTATAACCAAGACACGAGGACGGCAGGGCTTATGCGGCAAACCGCCACAGCGCGACCTTCTCCTGCCCACATAATTTGGCGCATTACTTACAGGAACCAAGGTGAGCATCGGACCACCCAGAGGCCTACCGCCCACCGATGGGCATCATCATGCCTCGCCACTCAGGAACGCTTTCATGCAGATGAATAACGCACTCCCCACTCAAAGGCCCTACACCGCTGAACCGCCATCAGGTGCCACTCTTAGCCGCCAGCGACGTGCGATAGACCAGAGCCCAAACAACGAGCAATACCTCGTGGAAAGCGTGCGCAGGGATTTATCCAATAACGGTGGTGACGGTTACGAACTCGTCAGCGTGAACCACGATCCCGGCAAGACGGTGGGAGCCCATGACAAAACAATTGTACCCGTGGATGTGGGGATCAATATCGACAGCGCCAGCAATGCCGAGAACCTGGCCTTGGCCTTCAAGTCGGTAACGCAAGATGCCGCGCAGACGGTCAAGCAACTGTTCAAGGACAAGTGGAACCTGGACATCGACCCGGACAGAACGTATCTGACGACGTTCAACTACAACACTACCGGCAAGCCGCCCTACCCGGCCAAGCTGGTCGAACAGATTACACTGACGGACGCCCTGGTAAAAAACAGCCAGACTACGCCCGAAGGAAGGGGGGCGCTGGTTCCTCATTATGCCGGCGGCCCAGCAGTGAGGCTGGTCGATCACCTGCCCCATATTGCACCAGGCGTATTCGACGTCGCCGACCGATTCAACCCCAATCGCGAGTCGGCCCACATTACCCACACCTACCAAGGCATTTATACCGCCTCCACGCCCGGCACCCCGCAGGTCTATGCGCCTTCAACCCAGCTGTCAGTGTCGCCAAAGGACTTCAAGGAGCAAGTCTGGGCCACCGACTTCCAGCGCCCCTACATCGAGTTCCTTAACGACTTCTGGGACAAGCACGACCGTCAATACCCTATTGTGGCCAAGGCGGCACTCGTCAAAGCTGCACACTCGCAACATCAGGAGGGCAGCCTGACGCAGGAAGACAAACAACTGGTCCTGCGCGCAGCGGGGCTGCCTGGCAACACCCTGGCCTGGGCCGATACGCTGTTCAACGACCTCACACGCCCGACGCGGCCCGATCCTGGACTAGACGTAGGCCTGTTGAGCGTAGGGCAATACAAATCCACCGACCTGATGGTGATCACCGACAAAAACACCCGCCAGGGTGCCGATGGCAAACCGATCAACCGCACACTGCTGGTCATCCCGGGCAACTCTTCGCCAATCCACGCTTTTGACAGCGTAGAGCAAATGAAGCAGTGGTTGGCGAGCCAGGCCGCAGACCCGGAAAAACTCAAGGCACTGGAAGGACACTTCACCTTCAAGGACTTGAACAGCGGCCCGTTCAAAAGCGGCGTGCGTGAAATGCTCAAAGGGATGGCCGTGTGGCCCAAATATGCGCACCACCGTACCTGGCCTCCTGCAACGACCTTGAGCCTCCAGCGCTTCAACGCCACCGGGCGTTCAAATACCGGCCCTGATATCGACGCCACCGCCGATGTCTTTCAACAGATCGGCCAACGCCAATACGATCGGTCGTTCGACGACGCCAAGTCGCAGATCACCTCCGATGCCGACGTCACCAAAGCCAATATCCTGTCGGGTCTCAGCAAGGCAGCCATGATCGCGATGCTCTTTGCCCCGGTGGCCATCGCCGTGCCCGAAGTGGCTTTGGCGTTGGATGGGCTGTACATCGCCTCGGGTATCACCGAAGCAGGCATTGGCGCCGACGATTTGGCCAAGGGCAAACCCGGCGGCGTCGGTCATTTGATTTTTGGCGTGCTCAATGCCGCGCTGCCTGTAGCCACACGCCTGGTGTCCCAGGCCGGTACAGTGGTGGAAGAAGGGGCCTCGGCCAGTTCGCAACGCCCTGTTGGGCAGCCAGTGACTGATGCCCATCCGGGCAAGCCCTCGGTCGACCTTAACGTCGACAATAACTTTGCCTCCTTACTCCCCGAATCGGAACCTGTGGCGCCGGTCTCCGAAACACTGTCGACGGACGGTAAGTTGGTCACCCTCACGGGCACCAAGGATAACCTGGTCAAAGTCGAAGACAACCTGCACATTTTCACCGACATGAATAAAAATGGCCTGGAGCATCGCCTCAACATCATTGGCCATGGCGATGGCACCCATATTTATTACAAAGGTGGCAAACACACCCCGCAGGGGTTGTACAACACGCTCAAGCGCAATGGCATCTTCCCGGAGAGCTATGACAATATTCGCATTCTGAGCTGTTACTCCGGGGCGCAGGGCGAGAACTCCTTCGCCGCTCAATTTCAGCGGCTCACCGGACGCCCAGTGAAAGGCTATGTAGGTGAACTGACTGCCAGGTACTCGCCCGAAGAGATCCTGGGAGATAACCAGACAATCTACGAAAGTGGCAAACCCCCTGTAACCTTCGATCATCCCAGTCCCGACGATGGCGTTTCGGGTAAAGAATTCAAGCCGGTGAAGACCAACCCGTATTCGATTTTCGATCACCCGTTCAAATGGTGGAATTTCAGCTACAAGCCTGTGACGTTTACTCCAAAAGGGGCCACCCTGTAACAGGGTCCTCGCGTGGCGTGAGGGTAGCGCACGCCACGCTGAAATTTATTTGTATTGGGTAAACCCGACGAACCCCAAGGCTACGTCTACAGTCTTACCGAACACGAATATCCCCAGGAGCTTCCATGTCTCGTTTCACTCGCAGTGCAGTTGTTCTCACCCTCAGCGCCAGCGCCCTGGCCAGCCTGCCGGCTATGGCCGCCGATGCACTGAATTACAACCAGATCTCCCTGCGCGCCGAAGTCAGCCAGGAAGTGGCCCGCGACAAGATGATCGTCACCCTTTACACCGAATCGCAAAACGCCGACCCGGCCAAGCTCGCGGCCGAAATCACCACCACCCTGAACCAGGCGCTGGGCCAGGCTCGCGAAGTCAAAGGCGTGACCTTGCGCCAGGGCAGCCGCAACAGCTACCCGATCTACGACAGCAAGAACCAGAAGATCACTGGCTGGCGTGAACGTGCAGAACTGCGTATGGAAAGCGCGGACTTCCCGGCACTGTCCAAACTTACCGGCGAGCTGCTCAACACTCTGAAGATGGACAGCATGGACTTCGCCATCGCCGATGCCACGCGCAAGGCCAGCGAAGATGCGCTGCTCAAAGATGCCGTGGCTGCATTCAAGGCGCGTGCGCAACTGGCTACCGATGCACTCGGTGGCAAGGGCTACAAGATCGTCAACCTGAACTTCAACACTAATGGCTACCCGATGCCCTACGCCCGCAATGGCGGCATGATGATGAAAGCCGCCATGGCCGATTCAGCACCGACGCCTGAAGTGGAAGCCGGCACCAGCCAGGTCAACATGAGCGCCGACGGCGTGATCGAAGTTTTACAGTAACTTTTTTAGACAGGACCACGGCGCAACCCCACGGGGCTTGCGCCTTTTTTTTGCGCGTTAGCGCCACGTCATATCCAGCAGTACATCTCGCAGGAATCAAGTGCCCGGCTTCCACGACTCATTACTGCCATAGCTACCAGGGAGGGATGTGCTGGCATTTATTCATACAATGAGAGCCGAATATATGTCCCTGTCACTCAACTCAACCCACAGGTTATCGCTGCCACTCGTAGTCGCCAAACCGACGTCGGCCATTCAAGCGCAGGCGACACCGCCCACTGCAAAAACCGCCCAACCCGACGAAACAGCACTGCTCAAGGCCTATCTCGAGGCCGCACAACGTAAGGTGTTACACGGCAATGCCGGGCTTATAACCGTGCCGCCCCAGAGCACTCTGGGCCAGTGGCTTGGGCTGTATCGCATGCATTTGGAAAACGCCGTGGTACAAGGCTGGCTGCAGGAACAACACTTCGCCCCGGACACCTTGCTTTCAATCAACCCGTCTACAGGTACCTTGTCCGCCAAGGTCGAGGGCAAAACTAAAACCTTCCATCTCTCGGATTCATCAGGCTGGGGACAAATTTCAGGACCATTGCTGGACGCCGCAAAGATTATCGCCCCTGGAAATAACGGTGATTTACGTGTGAGGCTGGGCAAGGACTCCATCAAGGTCAGCGCAAAAGTGGTGGCCAACTTTGAAGGTGTGCCCCTTCCCCAAAAGCTGTCACAGGCTCGAACACAAATAAGGCACCTGGAACACAAAGACACCTTCGATCCTATCCCCGCCGATGACCGCCTGCGCCCTGCCAGCAGCCGCTCGCCACAGGCGCTGCAGGTGCAAAAACACAACGCCGCCAACTACTACAGCACCGCACCACAAGCCTTGGCTTACAAGCGCCTGGCCGTTGACGTCGCCGACAACCTGCCCAATACGCGGGCAGAGGCCAAAAAGTGGGCGGATGACCTGCTGCTCAAACTCACGGGCAAACCTATCGACTCCGACACCGTGTACTTGAACCGTTTCAAAGGTGGCGAAAGCGCAGACACGGCGACCGGCTGGGAACACACCTTTCAAGAACCCTGGTCTTCGCTGCGCTTGCCCGACGCCTTGCTGAAGAACTTCTCCGAGCACGACTGGGTGCCCGGCAACCTGGACCTGGAAGCGGGGCTATATACCCAGCCTGCTGGGCAAAGCGAAAAAGGCGGCTACGGCAAACACAATCAAATCGACCTCAAGCCGTCCCAAGTGATGCATGAAAGCTGGAAAACCGACTTTCAGACCCAAATGACCCAGAAGATTGACCACTTCTGGAGCACGCATAACGACGAGTATGAGACGACGATCAAAGGTGAATTCATCTTCCAGGCCCGCAAGCAATTGAAAAGCGCCGAGAGCAGACCCCCTCTTGAACGTTCCTTGCAAGCGCCCGAGCACCAGTTCACCCGTGACGACTACCGTTTGGTGATGGGTGCTGTGTCCAACCTTACGCTCGATGAAAACGCCCCGATCACCGTGGAACAACTCAAGGCCAAAGCACCGGCAAACGGCAACGTTCAAGCGCATGCCCTGAGCCTCCACGGGGTTACGTCCAGCGATATAGTGAGATTCAGCGCTGCGGACGGTGGCCGGCAAGTGCTCTATATACCGGGCGCCGAACCCGCATTCTTGCGCTTTGATTCTATTGAGAAGCTGGATCAGTGGCTGCTCGAGCAAGCCAAGGACCCTGCAAAACGCGAAGCACTGGCGGCTCACTTCCCGATGATCTATCGCCAGGACCAGACCAAGAGCTTTGCTGAACGCGCGGCAAAAGTACTGATGCCCATTCTGTGGTTCACCCATGTGGGCGAAAAGAAGGATGGCCTGGACACCCTCTTGGCGAAAATGGCCAGTGGTGAGTTGAAGGGGTCAGCGATTGACCGCAGCCACGCTGCCATTAAAGACGACGTTTTTTCCACATTGGCGACGGCCGCCAAAGAACGGATGAACAGTGACGCCGATGTAGTCATCAAGTCCGACAGCGAGGTGATTCGCGATACGTGGCTGAACGACATCACCGTAGCCGCCGGCCTGCTGGTCAAACTCGCGCCCATCGCCGCGCCCGTAGCCGCCGCAGCGGTGGCGGCCGGGTTGACCGAGGTGGCGCTAGGGGCAGAAAAAACCTCGTCTGGCGACACCGTGACAGAGCGGGATGAGGGCGCCTCCAAAGCGTTCGATGGCTTACTCAATACAGTGTTTTCCTACGGTGCCAGTGCTGTGCCGGAAGACCCTTTTGCACTGCCCGCAGAAAAAGAACTGCCGCGCCTTAAGCCCCAGCCTCTCCCCAGGGCAAACGCTCGCGAACCACAACCTGGGACGTCCACAGGCATCCCTGTGGTTAGCGACTCCGTTAACGCCCCACTCCCCAGATCCCGTTCACTCATTCCAATGGCGCAATATGCCGTCCCGGAGGGTGAACAGCTGATAAAGAACGCGCCTCGCGACGCGTTGGGTGTTTATCGAGTAACCGACAGCCAGGGAGTGCTGCGCCAGTTAGTGCGCCTTACCGACGAGACGGGGGCGAGCAAGGTATTTGAGATATCGGGGCGTTACCGGACCGGTGATGCATTTGCCAGAGTCATCAACCCCGATAACGGCGCGGGGCTGATGGTCATCACACCCGGGCGTAACGGAGAGTGGGCGCGGGCACCGGGTGATGGCGGGATAAAATGGCCGTGGCCGTGGCAACGTCCTGAGTCCCCGACACCCAGTAACGATTTAAAAACGCCCGCACATGTATCGGATAATTTTATTGAGTTAGACGGCACCAAAATGAAAGGCGCTGACCTATTCGACAAGTATTTCAACGTTGAAGAGCAAGCGAACTATAAATATGGCGTCACTTTCAGGGAAAATAACGGTATTTTAGAAAATCGTCCTGTCTTTTCCTGGACAGCAGACAGCGCGGATTTCACCGTACTTGCATCGGAAACAGCCTCCCCCTCCTCGTTTGGTAGCAGCAATTACTCCGAATACTTTATCAAAGACATCGACCGAGACCCTTACACAATAAGACGCCCTGGCCTGGAGAACGTTGAGATCAACATACCCCGGCAGCTAGCAGGAATGACCATCCCAGATAACTTAGAAGGGTCAATTCGTGAGGGTCTGGTAAGGGACGGGATCGATACATTTGAGCGCACCGTGCCCAATCCTGACATGCGAGCGGCAATTTCAGAGGTTGCTCATCAAGGTTCTTCCGCTCCTGCGTGGTTTGAATTGCAACCTCCGCGAGTGAAAGACGGCTATAGCAGCAGCGTTGGCGACCGGCAGTACTTCATCGACTACAACCCTCTAAAAAATGAGACCGAGGTCACAATAGTCACCCAATGGCACCTGAAATATGATGTTAGAGGTGAGTCCACCCTCGTCGATGACGTGAACATAACAGCCACTCGGACTTTCACCCTTCGTGAAAGTAATGAAATAGACGGCCCGCCCGTTACAATCGATAAATCGGCTCCCACCCGTATAGAGGTATCCCCCGCATAAAGGTATCCCCTACCTAAGCCAGCTGAACGGCGGTAACCTCGGTGACCGCCGTTTTTGTTTGGGCTGCTTTAAGATGCCCGCCGCCTCAGGGGTCTCCATGGAAAAAATCGCCGTCAAGCCACTGCTCCTCGCCGCAAGCCTTCTGGCCTTTATACCAATGACCCAGGCAGCCACCACCCTGGTCTACTGCTCCGAAGCCAGCCCCGCCGGCTTCGACCCCAGCCAGTACACCAGCGGCACCGATTTCGATGCGTCCGCCGAAACCGTGTTCAACCGCCTGACCCAGTTCAAGCGCGGCGGTACCGAAGTCGAACCTGGCCTGGCCACCAGTTGGGATGTTTCCAAGGATGGCCTGACCTACACCTTTCACCTGCGTGAAGGCGTCAAGTTCCATACCACCGACTTCTTCACCCCGACTCGTGACTTCAACGCCGATGACGTGCTGTTCACTTTTAATCGCCTGCTCGATGCCGACAGCCCGTTTCGCAAGGCCTACCCCTCAGAGTCGCCCTACTTAACAGACATGGGCTTGAACACCACGATCAAGAACGTCGAAAAACTCGACGAGCGCAGCGTGCGGTTCAACCTGAACACGGTCGATGCTTCGTTCGTGCAAAACCTGGCCATGAGCTTCGCCTCTGTGCAATCGGCCGAATACGCCACCCAGTTGTTGAAACAAGGCAAGGCGGAGCAGATCAACCAGCAACCGGTCGGCACCGGGCCGTTTGTGTTCAAGCGCTACCAGAAAGACTCGCAGATCCGTTATGTGGCCAATAAACAGTATTGGAAGCCCGAGGATGTGAAGCTCGATAACCTGGTGTTCGCCATCACCCCGGACGCCGCCGCGCGCCTGCAGAAACTCAAGGCGGGCGAATGCCAGGTCAGCGGTTACCCGCGCCCCGCCGATATCGAGGTGATGAAGCAAGACCCCAACCTGCGCGTACTGCAACAAGCGGGCTTCAACCTGGGCTTCCTGGCCTATAACGTGACTCACCCGCCGCTGGATCAACTCAAGGTTCGCCAGGCACTGGACATGGCCATCGACAAGCCCGCAATCATCAAGGCCGTGTACCAGGGCGCCGGGCAATTGGCGCAGAACGCACTACCTCCCGCGCAGTGGTCTTATGACCCGAAAATCCAGGACGCCCCCTACGACCCGACCAAGGCAAGGTTGCTACTAAAAGAAGCAGGGGTTGCACCAGGTACCACCATCAACCTGTGGGCAATGACCGTACAACGCGCCTCAAATCCGAATGCGCGGATGTCTGCACAAATGATTCAACAGGATTGGGCCAAGGTCGGCATCAAGGCCAACATCGTCAGCTATGAGTGGGGCGAATACATCAAGCGCGCCAAAAATGGCGAACACGATGCAATGATTTATGGCTGGACCGGCGACAATGGCGACCCCGATAACTGGCTGGGCGTGCTCTACAGTTGTGCTGCGGTCAAGGGCAGCAACTACGCCAAATGGTGTAACCCGGCGTATGACAAGCTGGTGCAGCAAGCCAAGTTCAGCAGCGACCGCGAGCAGCGCATCAAGTGGTATCAACAGGCACAGAAAATCCTTAAGGAACAGGTACCTATAACGCCTATTGCGAACTCGACGGTTTTCCAGCCTATGCGCAAGCAAGTGCGTGACTTCAAGATCAGCCCGTTTGGGCTAACGCCGTTCTACGGTGTGGGTCTAGATAAGTAACAGCCGCGCCCCAACCGAGTGCGCTAGACGCCTCGGCTGGGCTTTTTTGGTGCGCCATTTGCACCGAAAAAACCCTCCAAACAGGCACTTTTGTGTCGAAACTTTCATAATTGCGACATTCCTGTACGTTCGTACCACAGTTTTCCCTTTGCAACCGCTCTGCATCTTGCATTGGGTATGGCGCCTGCATAAGTATCCGCAGGCCGACTCACGAGGTCGCCCTCACCACCAAAAATGACAACAAATCATGAGGCCAACATGCTTAAACACGCAGTCCTTCCGTTATTAGTGAGCGCTGGCCTTATGGCCGCAGCCCCCGTAGCCCTTGCGGCAACTAACCTGGTGTTCTGCTCCGAAGGGAGCCCGGCCGGTTTTGATCCAGGCCAGTACACCACCGGAACAGACTTCGATGCCTCGGCCGAAACCATGTTCAACCGCCTGAGCCAGTTCGAACGTGGCGGCACCGCCGTCGTTCCTGGCCTGGCCACTAGCTGGGACGTGTCCCCGGATGGCCTGACGTACACCTTCCACCTTCGCGAAGGCGTCAAGTTCCATACCACCCCGTATTTCAAGCCAACTCGTGAATTTTCGGCTGACGACGTACTGTTCACCTTCAACCGGATGATCAATAAAGACGATCCATTCCGTAAGGCCTACCCCACCGAGTTCCCGTACTTCACGGACATGGGGATGGACACCAACATCAAGAACATCGAAAAAATCGATGACCACACCGTCAAGTTCACCCTTGGCACCGTGGACGCCGCGTTCATCCAGAACCTGGCCATGAGCTTCGCCTCGATCCAGTCCGCCGAATACGCTGCGCAGTTGTTGAAGGAAGGCAAGCCTGCCGACATCAACCAGAAGCCGGTCGGCACTGGCCCGTTCGTGTTCAAGAGCTACCAGAAAGACTCGAACATTCGCTACACCGGCAACAAGGACTACTGGAAACCTGAAGACGTGAAGATCGATAACCTGATCTTCGCTATCACCACCGACCCGTCGGTGCGTATCCAGAAGCTCAAGAAAAACGAATGCCAGATCACCCTGTTCCCACGTCCGGCCGACCTCAAGGCGCTGGGTGAGGACAAGGACCTGAAACTGCCGCACCAGGCCGGTTTCAACCTGGGCTACATCGCCTATAACGTCATGCCAGTACTCAAGGGCCAGACCGCCGCGAACCCGCTGGCTGATCTGCGCGTCCGTGAAGCCCTGGACATGTCGGTGAACAAGCAGCAGATCATCGACTCCGTGTACCAGGGTGCCGGCCAACTGGCGGTCAACGCCATGCCGCCGACCCAGTGGTCCTATGACACCACCATCAAGGATGCCAAGTACGATCCTGCCAAGGCCAAGGAATTGCTCAAAGCCGCTGGCGTCAAGGAAGGCACCGAGATCACCCTGTGGGCCATGCCGGTCCAGCGCCCCTACAACCCCAACGCCAAATTGATGGCCGAGATGCTGCAGAACGACTGGAAACAGATCGGCCTGAAGGTCAACATCGTCAGCTACGAGTGGGGCGAGTACATCAAGCGCTCCAAAGGCGGCGAGAACCAGGCCATGATCATTGGCTGGAGCGGCGACAATGGTGACCCGGACAACTGGCTGAACGTGCTGTTCGGCTGCGACTCGCTGTCGGGCAACAACTTCTCCAAATGGTGCGACAAGAAATTCGACGGCATCGTTAAAGAAGCCAAGGCCACATCGGATGTCGCCAAACGCACCGAGCTGTATAAGCAGGCGCAACATATCCTCAAAGATGCAGTCCCGATGACACCTATCGCGCACTCGACGGTGTATCAACCCATGCGTAATACCGTGCAGGACTTCAAGATCAGCCCGTTTGGCTTGAATTCCTTCTACGGCGTTAGCGTCAGCGGCAAGTAAGGTTCAATAACGGCGACGTTTCATAACGTCGCCGTTATTCCATCCGCCTGGACCTTAGGAAACAGACTACGTTTGCAAGCGTTGCCGTCTTACAGCAATGAACTGCGACCCGTGCCTCCGTTGCCTACAAGGTCAGTCAGAATTGACGCATTTACTGCAAGGTCAGCGCCCCATAAGGTCGTAGGACAGCAGAGGCATCACTCTGGGAAGGGCACTTGCTGTGTGTGGGATCAGTGATGTCTGCCTGGCTGTAAGCCAGCAGGAAGGCTCGCTGTTGATAACTACAAACAAGGACCGGGATCGTCATGCGCCATACCACCGTTGTATCCGCTCTGTTTGCCACCAGCCTGCTGGCCATGGCCACCATGGGCCAAGCCGCCGAGAAAAAGAGCCTGGTGTTCTGCTCCGAAGGCAGCCCGGCAGGGTTTGACACTGCGCAATACACCACCGCTACCGACAACGATGCGGCGGAGCCTTTGTATAACCGTTTGGTGGAGTTCGAAAAAGGCGCGACCGACGTCGTCCCTGGGCTGGCAACCAAGTGGGATATTTCCCCGGATGGCCTGACCTACACCTTCCACCTACGTGAAGGGGTGAAGTTCCACAGCAACAAGGAATTCAAGCCGACACGGGACTTCAACGCCGACGACGTGCTGTTCACCTTCAACCGCATGCTTGACCCCGAACACCCGTTCCGCAAGGCCTACCCCACCGAGTTTCCGTACTTCAACGGGATGAGCCTGAACAAGAACATCGCCAAGGTCGAGAAAACCGACCCGTACACCGTGGTGATGACGCTGAACACGGTCGACGCCGCGTTCGTGCAGAACATCGCCATGAGCTTTGCCGCGATCCTTTCGGCGGAATACGCCGAGCAGTTGCTCAAGCAAGGCCGGCCCAGCGACATCAACCAGAAGCCGATCGGCACTGGCCCGTTCGTGTTCCAGCGCTATCAGAAAGACTCGCAGATCCGCTACGTGGGCAACAAGCAGTACTGGGACCCGAGCCGCGTCAAGCTGGACCAACTGATCTTCGCCATCAACACCGACGCCTCGGTACGCGTACAGAAGCTCAAGGCCGGCGAATGCCAGGTGACCTTGCATCCACGCCCTGCCGATGTCGAGGCCCTCAAGGCCGACCCGAACCTGCAACTGCTGACCAAGCCGGGCTTTAACCTGGGCTATATCTCCTACAACGTGCGCCACAAGCCATTCGATCAGCTTGAAGTACGCCAGGCGCTGGACATGGCGGTGAACAAGCAGAGCATCCTCAATGCTGTGTACCAGGGCGCCGGGCAACTGGCGGTCAACGCCATGCCGCCGACGCAGTGGTCCTACGACGACAGCATCAAGGACGCCGCCTACGACCCGGAAAAAGCCAAGCAGTTGCTCAAGGCCGCCGGGGTCAAGGAAGGCACCGAGATCACCCTGTGGGCCATGCCAGTGCAACGCCCGTACAACCCCAACGCCAAGCTGATGGCGGAAATGCTGCAGAACGACTGGGCCAAGATCGGCCTCAAGGTCAAGATCGTCAGCTATGAATGGGGCGAGTACATCAAGCGCACCAAGAACGGTGAGCATGATGTCAGCCTGATCGGCTGGACCGGCGACAACGGTGACCCGGACAACTGGCTCGGCACCCTCTACAGCTGCGACGCCATCGGCGGGAACAACTACTCCATGTGGTGCGACCCGGCCTACGACAAGCTGATCAAGCAAGCCAAGGTCGTGACCGACCGCGAACAAAGGACTGTTCTGTACAAACAGGCGCAGCAATTGCTCAAGCAGCAGGTGCCGATCACGCCCATCGCCCACTCGACGGTAAACCAGCCGTTAAGCGCCAAAGTCGAAGGCTTCAAGGTAAGCCCCTTCGGCCGCAACGTGTTCTCGGGCGTCAGCATCAACCCATAAGAAAATAACCGGATGGCGGGAAGCGAAATACGCTTCCCGGCAAACGTGCAGGCTTTTGTTGGGAAATTTCCTACGCCAAACGTTTGCAATAGCTTGAACGAGTTCCACACCCAATAGCCGGATCACCCAAAAAGACCGGCATTAAAAAAGAGAACCAAAGGAGCTTCACCCATGAAACTGAGCAGCAAAGCGCTTCTGGCCTTGGCCATCAGCAGCATCACGGCCACCGCCTACGCTGAAACGCAAAGCCAGGACTTCGTTCCTACCACCCTGGCCGGCACCAGCGCCCAAAGCGAGGCCAAAGGCTTTATCGAAGATTTCAGCCTGGGCGGCACCACGCGTAACTGGTACTCCCATGAAAGCAAATACCGTGGGGGCACCTTCTCGTACCAGAAGCACGGCCAGACCCTGACCGATCGCAACCGTACCAACTGGGTGCAGGGCACCATCCTCAACGCCAGCTCGGGTTTCACCCAGGGCACCGTAGGGGTCAAGACTGAAGTGGCGGTGTACAACGCCCTGGTGCTGGATCGCAGCAAGCGTGATATCAAAGGCGGCTCCAACCGTACCCTGGCCGACTCCAACGGTGACGCCGTAGACCAGTGGAGCAAACTGGGCCTGGCCAACGTGCAATTCCGCGTGTCCAACACCACACTGACCGCCGGTCGCCAGAACTTCAGCAGCGGCATCGTCGACACTATCGGCAACCGTGCTCTGCCTTCGAGCTTCCAGGGTGTGAGCTTCAACAGCGAAGAGTTCAGCAACCTGTCGTTCCAGGGCGGCGTGTTCGACCGCGTTTCGCCACGTAGCGAGCAGAGCCTGTCGAAATTCCGTAGCGAATACGGCAATGGCGCAGAAACCGACAAAGTGTCGACCCTGGGTGTGAACTACCAGCCGCTGAAAAGCCTGAAAACCAGCTTCTTCGCCGCCAACGTGAAGGACTTCTGGAACCAGTACTACTTCGGCGCCACCCACGAGCTGGGCGACGCGCAGCAGTTGGGCCTGACCACCGGCTTCAACTACTACAAGACTGTCGATGAAGGCAAAAAAGAGATGGGGGAAATCGACAACGATACCTTCTCCCTCTCCCTGGGCCTGACTCACCAGGCACACAGCCTGACCTTCGGCTACCAGCAAGTGAACGGTAACGAGTACTTCGACTACCTGCACGAAACCAACGGTATCTACCTGGCCAACTCCCTGACGTCTGACTTCAACGGCCCGAACGAGAAATCCTTCCAGATCGCCTATGCCATCAACATGGCTGAATACGGCGTACCCGGCCTGAAGTTCAACGCTTACTCGGCACGCGGCTGGGGCATCGACGGTACCCACTACACCGGCAACAATGGCCGGGCCAAGTTTGCTTATGACGGCATCCAGTCCCAGGACGGCGAGAAGCACCAGGAATACGGTGTAGGCGCCTCTTACGCGCTGCAGAGCGGCCCACTCAAAGCCACCACCGTGCGCGCAACCTATGTTGAGCACCGTGGCAGCGAGTTCCAGTCCGATGGCAGCATCAAAGAGTTCCGTCTGGTTACCACCATCCCGTTCAACATCCTTTAATTAGCGCCAGGCAGGCGGCGAGCTCAGGACGAGCCCGCCGCCTACGCTTTTCTGGCTCCATCGATTGCAGAGGGCTCTGAATGAAAATGCTCCCACTACAAGCCGCCATGGCCGCTGCGCTGTTGAGCGTGGCGATCGGCGTTTCGGCCAAACCGCTGGTGGTCTGCACCGAAGCCAGCCCGGAAGGTTTCGACCCGGTCCTGTACACCACTGCTGTGACTGCTGACGCCGCCGCTGAAACCATGTTCAACCGCCTGGTGGACTTCAAGCCCGGCACCACTGAAGTGGTCCCTGCCCTGGCCAAAGACCTGCCGGAAATCAGCGCCGATGGCCTGACCTACACCTTCCATCTGCGTGACGACATCAAGTTCCACACCACCGACTATTTCAAACCCACGCGCAACCTGAATGCCGATGATGTGCTTTGGAGCTTCCAGCGCCAGCTGGACCCGAATCACCCGTGGCATAACAAGTCCCTCGTGGGCTACCCGTACTTCGAAAGCATGGGGTTCAAGGAACTGCTCAAGAGCGTAGAAAAGACCGACGATCACACCGTCGTCTTTACCTTGACCCGTCCGGAAGCTCCGTTTCTGGCCGACCTGGGTATGGCATTCTCTTCAATCCACTCGAAGGAATACGCCGACCAGTTGCTCAAGTCCGGTAAAACTGAAGACCTCAACGCCAAGCCTATCGGCACTGGCCCATTCGTCTTCAATCGTTATCAGAAAGATGCCCAGGCGCGCTTCAAGGCCAACCCGGACTACTTCCGCGGCAAGCCGGCGGTCGACCCGCTGATTCTGGCGATCACCACCGATAACAACGTGCGCCTGCAAAAGCTCAAGGCCAACGAATGTCAGATCGCGTTGTTCCCCAAGCCGGATGACATTCCAAGCATCAAGAAAGACCCGAACCTGAAGGTCGATGAACTGGCGGCGATGACCACCAGCTACACCGCATTGAACACCACTCGCAAATACATGAGCGATGCCCGAGTACGTCACGCGATCAACATCGCGTTCGACAAGGCCGGTTATACCGAAGCGCTGTTCGGCAAAGGCAATGCAGTCGTGGGCACCGGCCCGTATCCGCCGACCTTGCTGGGTTTCAGTGAAAAGCTGAAAAACCCACCGCGCGACCTGGATAAGGCGCGCGCCCTGCTCAAGGAAGCCGGCGTGCCGGAAGGCACCGAGTTCACGCTGTTCACCCGTAACGGCGGCGGCCCGACAAACCCTAACCCGATGCTCGGCGCCCAGCGTATGCAGGCGGATCTGGCGCAGGTTGGCCTGAAGGTCAATATCAAAGTCATGGAATGGGGCGAAATGCTCAAACGCGCTAAAAACGGCGAGCACGACATGGTGTCGGCAGGCTGGGTCGGTGATAACGGCGACCCGGATAACTTCCTCACCCCGAACCTGAGTTGCGATGCGGCGAAAAACGGCGAAAACTACGCCCGCTGGTGTAACAAAGAGTTTCAGGACTTGATCGACAAAGCTCGTGCGGAAAAGGAACCGGCCTTACGGGCCGCGCTCTATGAACAAGCACAGGATGTCTTCGAAAAAGACCAACCATGGCTTCCCATGGCTTACCCGAAACTGTTCACCGCCATGCGCAAGAACGTAGAAGGCTTCATCCAAAGCCCTCTGGGTACGAATAACTTCGCCACCACCCAGGTGAAGTAATAAGAAAAACGCTCGGCACCGTCGACACTGACGGTGCCGGACCTGCCTAACCGGCTGATTGAGGTACACACCAAGATGTTTAGTTTTATTGCCCGCCGACTGGGGTTATTGATCCCCACGTTCTTCGGCATCACGTTGCTGACCTTTGCGTTGATTCGCATGATTCCAGGCGACCCCGTAGAAGTCATGATGGGCGAGCGACGGGTTGACCCCGAAATGCACGCACAGGCAATGGAGCGCCTTGGCCTTAACAAGCCGCTGTATGCGCAATACCTGGACTATGTCGGCAAGCTCGCCCAGGGCGACCTTGGCGAATCGCTGCGCACCCGCACCAGCGTGTGGACCGAATTCACCGCTCTCTTCCCCGCGACCCTGGAGCTGTCCATGGCCGCGCTGTTGTTCGCCGGTATCCTGGGCCTGTTGGCCGGGGTGATCGCGGCACTCAAGCGAGGATCCCTGTTCGACCATGGGGTGATGGGCATCTCCCTGGCGGGGTATTCGATGCCGATCTTCTGGTGGGGCCTGATCCTGATCATGTTCTTCTCGGTAAGCCTGGGCTGGACCCCGGTATCCGGGCGTATCGACCTGCTCTATGACATCGAGCCGCGCACCGGCTTCATGCTGATCGACACCCTGCTGGCCGACGAGCCGGACGCGTTCTGGGATGCATTGCACCACCTGATCCTGCCGGCCATCGTGCTCGGCACCATCCCGCTGGCGGTGATCGCGCGCATGACCCGTTCGTCGATGCTCGAAGTGCTGCGTGAGGACTACATCCGTACCGCCAAGGCCAAGGGCCTGTCGCCAGCCCGCGTGGTGTTCGTGCACGGCCTGCGTAACGCACTGATCCCGGTGCTCACCGTGGTCGGCCTGCAAGTCGGCACGCTGCTGGCCGGTGCGGTACTGACCGAAACCATCTTCTCGTGGCCCGGCATCGGCAAATGGCTGATCGAAGCCATTGGCGCGCGGGACTACCCGGTGGTGCAGAACGGCATTCTGCTGATCGCCTGCCTGGTGATCCTGGTGAACTTCGTGGTGGATATCCTCTACGGCTTCGCCAACCCACGCATCCGTCACCAGCGCTGAGATCATGACCATGACCACACCTACTCAAGTGTCAGCAGTCGATCAGAGCCTGCTGTACCCGTCCCCGTACAAAGAATTCTGGCAAGCCTTCTCCAAGAACAAAGGCGCGGTCGCCGGCCTGCTGTTCATGTTGCTGATCGTGTTCTGCGCGATCTTCGCCCCGTGGGTTGCACCGCATAACCCCAGCGAGCAATACCGTGACTTCCTGCTCACGCCACCGGCCTGGCTGGACGGCGGGCAGATGCAGTTCCTGCTGGGCACCGACGAACTGGGCCGTGACTTGCTCTCGCGCCTGATCCAGGGCTCGCGCCTGTCGTTGCTGATCGGTTTGTCGTCGGTGGTGATGTCGCTGATCCCGGGCATCCTGCTGGGCCTGTTCGCTGGGTTCTTCCCGCGCTTGCTCGGCCCGACCATCATGCGCTTGATGGACATCATGCTGGCCCTGCCATCGCTGCTGCTGGCCGTGGCGATTGTCGCCATCCTCGGCCCTGGCCTGATCAACACCGTGATCGCCATCGCCATCGTGTCGTTGCCATCCTATGTGCGCCTGACCCGCGCCGCCGTGATGGGCGAACTGAACCGCGACTACGTGACTGCCGCCCGCCTCGCTGGCGCCGGCCTGCCACGCCTGATGTTCATCACCGTGCTGCCTAACTGCATGGCGCCGCTGATCGTACAAGCGACCTTGAGCTTTTCCTCGGCGATTCTCGATGCCGCGGCCCTGGGCTTCCTCGGCCTTGGCGTACAACCGCCAACCCCTGAGTGGGGCACCATGCTGGCTTCGGCCCGAGACTACATCGAACGCGCCTGGTGGGTCGTGAGCCTGCCTGGCTTGACCATTTTGCTCAGCGTGCTGGCAATCAACTTGATGGGTGACGGCCTGCGCGACGCGCTGGACCCGAAACTCAAGAACGCCGCCTGAGGAGATTCCCATGTCACTGTTAGAAATCAAGAATCTCAACGTGCGCTTCGGCGACAAGACCGCCGTGCCGGTGGTCGATGGCCTCGACATTTCGGTCGACAAAGGCGAAGTCCTGGCGATCGTTGGCGAGTCGGGCTCGGGTAAATCCGTGACCATGATGGCGCTGATGGGCCTGATCGAGCACCCTGGCATCGTCACCGCCGACGCCCTGAACTTCGACGGCAAGGACATGCTCAAGTTGAGCAACCGCCAGCGCCGCCAGATTGTCGGCAAAGACCTGGCGATGGTGTTCCAGGACCCGATGACCGCGTTGAACCCCAGTTACACCGTGGGTTTCCAGATCGAAGAAGTGCTGCGCCTGCACCTGAAAATGTCCGGCAAACAAGCGCGCAAGCGGGCTATCGAGCTGCTGGAAAAAGTTGAGATCCCAGGCGCTGCCAGCCGTATGGATGCCTACCCGCACCAATTGTCCGGCGGTATGAGCCAACGCGTGGCAATCGCCATGGCAATTGCCGGTGAGCCCAAGTTGCTGATTGCCGATGAACCGACCACTGCGTTGGACGTGACCATCCAGGCGCAGATCATGGAACTGCTGCTGGCCCTGCAAAAAGAGCAGAACATGGGCCTGGTGCTGATCACTCACGACCTCGCGGTGGTTGCCGAAACCGCCCAGCGCGTGTGCGTGATGTACGCAGGCCAGGCGGTGGAAGTCGGCCAGGTGCCGCAGCTGTTCGACATTCCGGCACACCCGTACAGCGAAGCGTTGCTCAAGGCCATTCCCGAGCACAGCCTCGGCGCAACGCGCCTGGCCACGTTGCCGGGCATCGTGCCCGGCCGCTACGACCGTCCGCAGGGTTGCCTGCTGTCGCCGCGCTGCCCGTACGTGCAGGACTCCTGCCGCGCCCAGCGGCCGGGCCTTGATCCGAAAAGCCACAGCCTTGCCCGCTGCTTCTACCCGCTGAACCAGGAGGTGGCGTAATGGCCGTCGTACTTACCGCCCGCGACCTCACCCGTCACTACGAAGTGTCCCGCGGCCTGTTCAAGGGTCATGCCACCGTGCGTGCCCTCAATGGTGTGTCTTTTGAGCTGGAAGCCGGCAAAACCCTCGCCGTGGTAGGCGAGTCGGGCTGTGGCAAATCCACCCTGGCCCGCGCCCTCACGCTGATTGAAGAGCCCTCGTCGGGCTCGTTGAAAATCGCCAGGCAAGAAGTGGCCGGCGCCGACAAGGCCCAGCGCAAGCAATTGCGCAAAGACGTGCAGATGGTGTTCCAGAGCCCCTATGCCTCGCTGAACCCACGCCAGAAAGTCGGTGATCAACTGGCCGAACCGCTGCTGATCAACACCAACCTGTCCGCCGCCGAACGCCGCGAGAAAGTGCAGGCGATGATGAAGCAAGTGGGCCTGCGCCCTGAGCATTATCAGCGCTACCCGCACATGTTCTCCGGCGGCCAGCGCCAGCGCATCGCGTTGGCCCGCGCCATGATGCTGCAACCCAAAGTGCTGGTGGCGGACGAACCGACATCGGCACTGGACGTGTCGATCCAGGCGCAGGTGCTCAACCTGTTCATGGATTTGCAGCAGGAATTCAACACCGCCTACGTGTTCATCTCCCACAACCTGGCGGTGGTGCAGCACGTGGCTGACGATGTGATGGTGATGTACCTCGGCCGCCCAGTGGAAGTGGGCCCCAAGGAAGACATCTACGCACGCCCGCTGCACCCCTACACCCAGGCGCTGCTGTCGGCCACGCCGACCATTCACCCGGACCCGAGCAAGCCGAAGATCAAGATCGTCGGCGAACTGCCCAACCCACTGAACCCGCCGCCTGGCTGCGCATTCCACAAGCGTTGCCCGTATGCGACGGCGCGTTGCAGCAGTGAAGAGCCGCTGTTGCGTCCTTTGGATAACCGGCAGGTGGCTTGCCACTACGCGGAGCAATTCGTGGCCTGAAGCAACACAACCTCCTCCTGTAGGAGCGAGCTTGCTCGCGAAAGACGTCAACGATAACGCGGGTAGTCTGGTTTAACGCGGTGTTCATACGTTCTTCGCGAGCAAGCTCGCTCCTACAGGGGCCGCGGTTTCAATGAGTTCCATCGCCCTTCCCGCCAGATTGCGCATCAGTCTGGCCGGAGGGGCTTTTTTTTGCGCGTTTGTAACAAAGAACATACCGATTAAACCTCGCCCTTCACAGCCGACAGCCTTGAAAACATTGAGCCAGAGCCTTAAGGAAAGTGTATAGATTGTAAATGCAATTTAATTCTGTTTGAGAATCAATACCATTACGGCGCATGAAGAGCGCTGGATGCACGAAAAAATTCAGACGACTCTCGTTCAATCGCCCCTCCTAAAGGACTTTGTGGACATGTCGTCTCAATTCAGGCTCAGCCATCTATCGTTGGCGTTTATCGCCACCCTTTCGTCCCCCGCGCTGCTGGCGCAGAGTGTGGAAAAAGAACGCGACAAGGTGCCGATCGAAGCGACAGACCTGCCTGTGGACGGCACGCCCCAAGCCCTGGTGCTGGGCGAGACGCACGTGCTGGGCACCGCCGCCGAAGAACTCAAGCAAGCGCCCGGCGTGTCGATCATCACTGCCGAAGACATCAAGAAGCGCCCGCCCACCAACGACCTGTCGGAGATCATCCGTCGCGAGCCGGGCGTGAACCTGACCGGCAACAGTTCCAGCGGCAGCCGTGGCAATAACCGTCAGATCGACCTGCGGGGCATGGGCCCGGAAAACACCCTGATTCTGATCGATGGCAAACCGTCGACCTCGCGCAATGCCGTGCGTTATGGCTGGAGTGGCGACCGTGATACCCGTGGCGAAACCAACTGGGTACCGGCCGAAGAAGTCGAACGCATTGAAATCCTGCGCGGCCCGGCTGCTGCCCGTTATGGCTCCGGCGCCATGGGCGGGGTGATCAACATCATCACCAAACGCCCCACCGACCAACTGCACGGCTCGCTGACCGCCTACACCGCCTTCCCCGAAAACGATGCCGAAGGCGCGAGCAAACGCACCAACTTCAACCTCAGCGGCCCGTTGACCGACACCCTGGCGTTCCGCGTCTATGGCGGCCTGAACAAGACCGATGCCGATGACGCCGACATCAACCGCGCAGCGCAGGCGACCCCGGACTCGCTGGTGGCCGGCCGCGAAGGCGTGCGCAATAAAGATGTGAATGGTTTGCTGAGCTGGCAGTTCACTCCTGAGCAAACCCTCGACCTGGAGGCCAGCTACAGCCGCCAGGGCAATATTTTCGCCGGCGACACCATGCTCAACGGCGGTGGCGCATTCGTGGAAAGCCTGGTGGGCAAGGAAACCAGTGTGATTCAGCGCAGCAGCTTTTCAGCCACGCACCGCGGCGAATTCGATTGGGGTTCGACCCTGGCCTCGTTGACCCACGACCTGACTCGCAACGAACGTCTAAACGAAGGCCTGGCCGGTTCCGGCGAAGGCGCGCCCTCCGCCAGCGCTGGTCGTTTCGAATCGCGCTTGCGTAATACCCGGGCCACTGCGCAGGTCAACCTGCTCCTGAGCGTCGGTGCCGAACAGGTGCTGACCCTGGGCAGCGAATACCTCTACGAGTCGATGAACGACCCAGGCTCGTTGCGCCCGCAAAGCTATGACCCGGGCACCGGCGGCGTACCCGCCATCCCGGGCGTCAGCCGCAACAGCACCAAGACCACCGCCTCGAGCTACGCCTTGTTTGCCGAGAACAACATCAAGTTGGGCAGCAAAACCGTCATCACGCCTGGCTTGCGCTTCGACGATCATGAGGAATACGGCGGCAACTGGAGCCCCAGCTTCAATGCCTCGCACCAGTTGACCGACGAACTGAGCATCAAGGGCGGCATTGCCCGCGCCTACAAAACCCCCAACCTGTACCAGTCCAACCCGAACTATTTGCTCTACAGCCGTGGTAATGGCTGCAACGCCAGCGAAGCCAACATGGGCGGTTGCTACCTGGTGGGCAACCGGGACCTGAAGCCGGAAATCAGTGTCAACAAGGAAATCGGCCTGGCTTTCGACAAGGGCACCTGGCGCACCAGTGCGACGTATTTCCGTAATGACTACAAGAACAAGATCAACGCCAGTAACGAGGCGGCTTTCCGTCTGGGCAACGGCCGACGTGTATTGGAGTGGGAAAACAGCGGCCCAGCCTTGGTACAGGGCGTTGAAGGCAACCTGTTCGTCAGCCTGCGCGATGACTTGGACTTGAACACCAACCTGACCTATATGATCGACTCCAAGGACAAAGACACCGGCGAACCCTTGAGCATCATCCCCAAGTACACCATCAACACCACGCTGGACTGGCAAGCCACTGACAAGCTGTCATTCCAGGTCAGCGGCACCTATTACGGCAAACAAGAAGCACCGACGCTCAACTCGCGCAGCGCCAGCAGTTACGATCGCAGCGCCCAGCAGGACGTCGACCCGTACGGGTTGATGGGCCTGAGCAGCGGCTACGCGTTCAGCAAAAACCTGAGCGTGCGGGTGGGCATCAATAACCTGCTGGACAAGCGCCTGTCGCGCAAAGGCAACGCCGAGGATGCGGGCGCGCAGACTTACAATGAGCCGGGCCGTGCTTACTTCGCGTCGGTGACCACTTCGTTCTGAAGAAAAGGGCGGCCAATAAAAATGCCTTGGGGGTCCCTTCCAAGGCATTGATTGTTTGAAACGCTCCCCCTTGGCGAGCCTACGTCTGGCTATCGCCTTCGTCTGCGTCGTCGCTGTCAGGCTCGTCGGTGGTCGAGTCGTCATCGTCTTCGCTGCCACCCTGGCCTTTATCGCCGGGCTCCGCTTCGGACTTGGCCAACTGCAAGTCCGAAATCTGGCTACTCGCCACCATCTCTGGGCCATGCACCGGGGCGTGCGCCCAGGCCGTCGACATCCCCAACGACAACAGCACCAGCACCTTCATCAATAGCACTACGCGTTGAACAATACCCATGGTCGATTCCGTCCAGTCAATAGATGAATTCTGCCGGCAATAACTTGCCGCCACCCGCGTTGACGCTAGTCGCGATTCTGGATTTACGCCAGGCTTCAGGTCTCGCCGTCGTCATAGGTATCGCTGGCTTCCCCTTCGTTATAGGGGTTCTCCTGATCCTCCTTGGGCGCCGGTTGGACCTGGGGCTGCCAACTGCCGGAGTTGACTTCATTGGCCTTTTTCTTGCTGACCGGACCGGTGTCTTTCCATTGGGGCGTGCCGGTATCGGCAAAAGTCGGAAAGGTCGTCGCTCCCAGGCTTGCCAGCAACACCAGATGGATGGCGAATCGAACATTTCGCACGGTGCTCTCCTTCACAGTCACTGTGTGAAAGCTAGACCCAATGCAGGGTTATCGCCAATTTCCAACCTTATAGAGACCAGACCCTGGGTAGTTGAAGCCAATAAAAAGGGGCGAAGCCATCACAGCTTCGCCCCTCTTTCACCCGCCCAGACCTTAGTGGTGTTCGCGGGTCGCGCGGAATTTCACATCCGGCCAACGCTCTTCCATCAGCGCCAGGTTGACCCGGGTCGGGGCCAGGTAGGTCAGGTGACCACCGCCGTCGATCGCCAGGTTTTCCACGGCCTTGTTGGAGAACTCTTCCAACTTCTTCTTATCGCTGCAATCAATCCAGCGCGCCGAATACACGGTGATCGGCTCGTAGGAGCACTCCACCTTGTATTCCTCTTTCAAGCGGCTGGCGACCACGTCGAACTGCAGCACACCCACGGCGCCGAGGATGATGTCGTTGCTGCGCTCGGGGAAGAACACCTGGGTGGCGCCCTCTTCGGCCAATTGCTGCAAGCCTTGGCGCAATTGCTTGGATTTGAGCGGGTCACGCAGGCGCACGCGGCGGAACAATTCCGGGGCGAAGTGCGGGATACCGGTGAAGCCCAGCGCTTCGCCTTCGGTGAAGGTGTCGCCGATCTGGATGGTGCCGTGGTTATGCAAACCGATGATGTCGCCGGCGTAGGCTTCTTCGAGCTGTTCACGCTCGGAGGAGAAGAACGTCAGTGCATCGCCAATGCGCACGTCCTTGCCGGTGCGCACATGGCGCATCTTCATGCCTTTTTCGTAGCGGCCGGAGCAGATACGCATGAAGGCGATACGGTCGCGGTGCTTGGGGTCCATGTTCGCCTGGATCTTGAACACGAAGCCGGTGAACTTCTCTTCCACCGGCTCCACGGTGCGCTCGTTGGCGACGCGGGCCAGCGGGCGCGGCGCCCAGTCCACGACGGCGTCGAGTACGTGGTCGACGCCAAAGTTGCCCAGGGCGGTACCGAAGAATACCGGGGTCAACTGACCGTCGAGGAACTCTTGCTGGTTGAACTCATGGCAAGCGCCCTGCACCAGTTCCAGCTGGTCGACGAAACGGTCGTACTCGTCACCCAAGTGGGCGCGGGCTTCGTCGGAGTCGAGCTTTTCAATGATCTTGGTTTCGGTGCGTTCATGACCGTGGCCAGCGGTGTAGACAATGATGTAGTCGTCGGCCAGGTGGTACACGCCCTTGAAGTCGCGGTAGCAACCAATCGGCCAGGTGATCGGCGCGGCCTTGATCTTCAGGACGGCTTCGATTTCATCGAGCAGTTCGATGGGGTCGCGGATATCGCGGTCGAGTTTGTTGATGAAGCTGACAATCGGCGTGTCGCGCAGACGGCACACGTCCATCAGCGCGATGGTACGTGGCTCGACGCCTTTACCGCCGTCGAGGACCATCAGCGCCGAGTCCACAGCGGTGAGGGTGCGGTAGGTATCTTCGGAGAAGTCTTCGTGCCCTGGGGTGTCGAGCAGGTTGATCATGTGCTCGCGATACGGGAACTGCATGACCGACGTGGTAATGGAAATACCCCGTTGCTTTTCCATTTCCATCCAGTCGGAGGTGGCATGGCGGTCGGATTTGCGCGATTTCACCGTGCCGGCTACCGCGATCGCCTTGCCCATCAGCAACAGCTTTTCGGTGATGGTGGTTTTACCGGCATCGGGGTGGGAAATAATGGCGAAAGTGCGGCGTTTCGCGACTTCGGCGGCCTGGTGGGTCATGGGAAATCGCCTGGCAGGTGAGTCAAAAAAGGGCGGCGAGTATAGCGCAAACGCGAGGGTACGGACCACCGTTGAGCCCATTGGGGGTGGCTAAATGCGCCCAAGTGTGGAACCTTTTAAAAGGTCGAGACGTCCACTCCCCTGCTACCGCACTCGGAACAGGGGCTGAAATATCAGCAAGTTAGCCTGACGAGGCTGCGCTCATGGCTTGATCGCATACTGCATTGCCAGTATCGGCGAGCTGCTTTTCGCGAACCTATTCGCCGACAGCCAGGAATGGCATTGCCGCCGGAGAATGTGTTCGCCGACAAAAGAAAAAAAGGAGTCCGCCTGTGGCTATTCGCTATGGCAAAGGGCTGATAGGAGCAGTGGTTGTCGTCGCTCTCCTGGCCCTGCTGGTCCACTGGATCGGCATCAACACGATCGAACTGTACCGCGACGATTTGTTGTTTTACCTGCAAGCTCATCTGATTCTGGTTTTAGTCTCCATGCTGGCGGCCCTGATTGTGGGCATCCCCGCCGGTATCCTGCTCAGCCGACCCAACATGGTCGGGCGCGCAGAACGTTTCATGCAGATCTTCAACATCGGCAACACCGTCCCTCCCCTGGCCGTACTGGCCATCGCCCTCGGCGTCCTCGGCATCGGCAGCGGCCCGGCCATCTTCGCGCTGTTCCTTGCCTCGCTCCTGCCCATCGTGCGCAACACCTACGAAGGCCTGAAAAACGTTCAGGGCTCCCTCAAGGAAGCCGCCACCGGCATCGGCATGACCCCGCGCCAGGTGCTGTTTCGCGTGGAGCTGCCCAACGCCGTGCCGATCATCATCGGCGGTGTACGCGTGGCCCTGGCGATCAACGTCGGTACCGCACCGCTGGCGTTCCTGATTGGCGCCAACAGCCTGGGCAGCCTGATTTTCCCTGGCATCGCCCTGAACAACCAGCCGCAACTGTTGCTCGGCGCCGCGTGTACCGCGCTGCTGGCATTGCTGCTTGATGGCCTGGTGACCATGGCCAGCCGCCTCTGGCTGGAACGCGGGTTGCGCCCGTCTTAAGGCCCGGTAAAGGAAATCACATGAAAAAGCTGAGCTTGATATTAGGCTGCGCCCTGCTGTTTGCAGGTATTGCGCAAGCCGCTGAAAAACCCGTGATCCGCATTGGCGCCCGGGTGTTCACCGAGCAAACCCTGCTCGCCGAAATCACCTCCCAGTACCTGCGCACCAAGGGCTACGACGCCCGTGTGACCGGCGGCCTGGGCAGCAACCTGGCGCGTAGCGCCCAGGAAAGCGGGCAACTGGATCTGATCTGGGAATACACCGGCGTGTCGCTGGTGGCCTACAACCATATCGACGAGAAACTCGACAGCGAACAGTCCTACGCTCGGGTCAAAGAACTCGATGCGAAAAAAGGCTTGGTCTGGCTGTCGCCGTCGCGTTTCAGCAACACCTACGCACTGGCGCTGCCGGAGAAAGTTGCTGAGGAACATCCCGAGATCAACAGCATCAGCGATCTCACCAAAGCCATGGCCGAAGACACCAAAGAGCACCGCCTGGTCGCCCTGGACACCGAGTTCGCCAACCGCTCCGACGGCCTGGCGGGCATGGTCAAGCTGTACGACATGAACCTGACGCGCAACAACACCCGGCAGATGGACGCGGGCCTGGTCTACACCGCGCTGCGTAATGGCCAGGTGTTTGCCGGACTGGTCTACACCACCGACGGGCGCCTCAACGCCTTTAAGTTGAAGCTGCTCGAAGACGACAAGCACTACTTCCCCGACTACACCGCAGCCCCGGTGATCCGCCAGGAATACCTCGACAAACACCCGCAGCTGGCCGCCGAACTCAAGCCTTTGGCCAACCTGTTCGACGATGAAACCATGCGCCAACTGAACGCACGGGTCGACGTCGACCATGAAAGCCCGTCCGCCGTTGCCGCCGATTTCCTGCGCCAACATCCAATCAACTAAAAAGGAGAAGACATGGAATTTTTGAACGCCTTTTCCCATCTTGATTGGGCCCAGGTCCTGCACCTGACCTGGCAGCACATTACCCTGGTCGGCATCGCCGTGATCCTCGCGATCTTCATCGGCGTGCCCTTGGGCATTCTGATGACGCGCTTCCCGACCCTGGCCGGCCCGTTGCAAGCCAGCGCCACAGTGTTGCTGACCGTGCCATCCATCGCGCTGTTCGGCCTGCTGCTGCCGTTCTACTCCAAGTTCGGCCAGGGCCTGGGGCCAATGCCGGCGATCACCGCCGTGTTCCTTTACTCCCTGCTGCCAATCATGCGTAACACCTACCTGGCCCTCACCGGCGTTGAGCCAGGCATTCGCGAAGCCGCACGCGGCATCGGCATGACCTTCGGCCAGCGCCTGCGCATGGTCGAACTGCCGATTGCGGTGCCGGTGATTCTCGCTGGCGTGCGTACCGCCGTGGTGATGAATATCGGTGTGATGACCATCGCCGCCACCATCGGTGCCGGTGGCCTGGGTGTACTTATTCTGGCTTCCATCAGCCGCAGCGATATGTCGATGCTGATCGTCGGCGCCGTGCTGGTCAGTCTCCTGGCCATCTTCGCCGACCTGCTTCTGCAATGGCTGCAACGCTCGCTGACTCCAAAAGGATTGCTCAAATGATCGAACTTCAAAACCTGTCCAAGACTTTCCAAAGCAACGGCAAGACGGTCACCGCCGTCAACGATGTGAGCCTGACCGTCAACGAAGGCGAGATTTGCGTGTTCCTGGGGCCCTCGGGCTGCGGTAAGAGCACTACGCTGAAAATGATCAACCGACTGATCAAGCCCTCCTCGGGCAAGATTTTGATCAACGGCGAAGACACCACCGACCTCGACGAGGTGACCCTGCGTCGCAACATCGGCTACGTGATCCAGCAGATCGGCCTGTTCCCCAACATGACCATCGAAGAGAACATCGTGGTGGTGCCCAAGCTGCTCGGGTGGGACAAGCAGAAATGCCACGACCGCGCCCGCGAGTTGATGAGCATGATCAAGCTGGAGCCCAAGCAGTACCTGCATCGCTATCCGCGTGAACTGTCCGGTGGCCAGCAACAGCGCATCGGTGTGATCCGCGCCCTGGCGGCGGATGCGCCGCTGCTACTGATGGACGAGCCGTTCGGCGCGGTCGACCCGATCAACCGCGAGATGATCCAGAACGAATTCTTCGAGATGCAGCGCGCGCTGAACAAGACCGTGATCATGGTCAGCCACGACATCGACGAAGCCATCAAGCTGGGTGACAAGATCGCCATCTTCCGCGCCGGCAAGCTGCTGCAGATCGACCACCCGGACACGCTGCTGGCGCACCCGGCCGACGAGTTCGTCAGCAATTTCGTGGGCCAGGACAGCACCCTCAAGCGCCTGCTGCTGGTAAAAGCCGAAGACGCGGCGGACAACGCCCCGTCGGTGAGCCCGGAAACACCCGTGGCCGATGCGCTGGAATTGATGGACGAGCACGACCGCCGCTATGTGGTGGTCACCTGTTCGGAGAACAAGGCGCTGGGCTACGTACGCCGTCGCGACCTGCACCGCCAGGCCGGCACCTGCGGCCAGTACCTGCGCGAGTTCAACGCCACGGCGGCGTACGACGAGCATTTACGCATCCTGCTGTCGCGCATGTACGAGTTCAACCGTTCGTGGTTGCCGGTGATGGATGCCGAGCGCGTGTTCCTGGGTGAAGTGACCCAGGAGTCGATTGCCGAGTACCTGAGTTCCGGTAAATCCCGTGGCGGCAAGACCAGCATTGTCTCGCCTGCCGAAACTGCTTTGGCTTGATAGATCGCTATCGCAGGCAAGCTAGCTCCCACAGGGGAATGCATTCCAGCATAAGAATGCAGTTCAAATGTGGGAGCTGGCTTGCCTGCGATGAATACACCGCAAATCCACCTGATTGGCCCCATCCGGGGAACATCAATCCGTCACACCGGTCGGTTACATAAGTAGCTGCACGCGGCCGCGCGACGAACGCGTGCAAAAACGCGACATTTTTAGTTGATCCCACGCCCGCCAAGCCCTAAAGTTCGCGCCGAACGTCCATGCTGGAAACGATCCATCCGGCTCAAGTACTGACGACGAGACAGCAAGGCCAAGGGCAGCTTACCCCATGGCCTTTTTGCTTTCGGCGACATGCCTTGGGAAGTAGGCGAACCAAAGTGGGGATACGGAGGACGTTCATTTGCACCCATTGATCAAATTAGTTTGCCCTTAGGAGTTCCCAGCATGTCGATCAACGTCGAAGATTATTTCGCGCGCGCCACTTTTGACAAAATGAAGGCGTTCGCCGACAAGCAAGAAACCCCGTTCGTGGTGATCGACACCGCGATGATCAGCCAGGCCTACGATGACCTGCGCGCCGGTTTCGAATTCGCCAAGGTGTATTACGCGGTCAAGGCCAACCCCGCCGTTGAGATCATCGACCTTTTGAAAGACAAGGGTTCGAGCTTCGACATCGCTTCGATCTACGAGCTGGACAAGGTCATGGACCGCGGCGTCAGCGCCGACCGTATCAGCTACGGCAACACCATCAAGAAATCCAAGGACATCCGCTACTTCTATGAGAAGGGCGTGCGCCTGTTCTCTACCGACTCCGAAGCCGACCTGCGCAACATCGCCAAGGCTGCGCCGGGTTCGAAAGTGTATGTGCGTATCCTCACCGAAGGCTCGACCACTGCTGACTGGCCGTTGTCGCGCAAATTCGGCTGCCAGACCGACATGGCCATGGACCTGCTGATCCTCGCCCGCGACCTGGGCCTGGTGCCTTACGGCATCTCGTTCCACGTCGGCTCGCAACAGCGCGACATCAGCGTGTGGGACGCGGCCATCGCCAAGGTCAAGGTGATCTTCGAACGCCTCAAAGAAGAAGACGGCATCCACCTGAAGCTGATCAACATGGGCGGCGGCTTCCCGGCCAACTACATCACCCGCACCAACAGCCTGGAAACCTACGCTGAAGAAATCATCCGCTTCCTCAAGGAAGACTTCGGGGACGACCTGCCGGAAATCATCCTGGAACCAGGCCGTTCGTTGATCGCCAACGCCGGTATCCTGGTCAGCGAAGTGGTGCTGGTGGCGCGCAAGTCCCGTACCGCCGTCGAGCGCTGGGTGTACACGGATGTGGGCAAGTTCTCCGGCCTGATCGAAACCATGGACGAAGCCATCAAGTTCCCGATCTGGACCGAGAAGAAAGGCGAGATGGAAGAAGTGGTCATCGCTGGCCCGACCTGCGACAGCGCCGACATCATGTACGAAAACTACAAGTACGGCCTGCCATTGAACCTGGCCATTGGTGATCGCCTGTACTGGTTATCGACCGGTGCCTACACCACCAGCTACAGCGCGGTTGAGTTCAATGGGTTTCCGCCGCTGAAATCCTTCTACGTTTAACCCCTCCCCCGCTCGTACCCACGCTCTGCGTGGGAACGCCTCCTGTGACGCTCTGCGTTACGCGCTCAAGTGCGGACGCGGAGCGTCCAGGGCGGCATTCCCACGCGGAGCGTGGGTACGATCAGCTCGTAGCTCGTTGCCGGTACAACTTGGCCATGGCGCGAATTCGCGGGTCATCCGCCCGTGCCAGCGCCTTGTGTGCCGTTTGCAGAAACTTGAGATTCCCGCCTGCCAGCGCCTTGTGCAACCATTCCAGCGCCGCGTCGATCTGGCCGCTGTCGGCCAGCACCGCCGCATGGCTGAACTGCCCACGAAAATCACCTGCCTCGGCTGAGCGGCGGTACCACTCAACGGCCGCCTCAACATCCTTGGGGCAATGCTGCCCGTCTTCCAGGTAACGCCCGAGCAGGTTCATCGACTTGGCATGGCCCTGTTCGGCAGCCTGGCGATACAGCGCCAGTGCTTGTGCCTGGTCTTCAACAACGCCACGGCCGGTAGCCAAGAGGTTGGCGTAGTTGTACTGCCCCCAATCCAACCCGGCGTGTGCCGCCAGGCGATATTCCCGTGCTGCGGCGGCTTCATCGACAGCGCAGCCCCAGCCATGCTCCCGGCAACGCCCGATCATATTGCGCGCCATCAGGTGCCCGCCCTGCGCGGCAATCTGGAACCAGCGCAGTGCCAGGGCTTCATCGCGGGCAATGCCGCGCCCTTCCAGCAGGATTTGCCCGAGCAGGGCCTGGGCCTCGACCACACCTGCCTTGGCGGCGATCAGGATGGCCTGGGCGGCGCGCACCGGGGAGTCATCGAGCATGCTCTGCAATTGTTCGACATTGAGCACTTCTTCGCGGCGCAATAAAAAACCCATGCTCAGACCTCGACCCAGCGGCGCAACAGGTTGTGGTAGGTGCCGGTGAGCTGGATCAGCGCAGGGTGGTCGGGGACGTCGCGGGTCAGTTGCTGGATCGCGCCGTCCATCTCGAACAGCAGGGTGCGCTGGCTGTCTTCGCGCACCAGGCTTTGGGTCCAGAAGAACGAGGCATAACGCGCGCCACGGGTCACCGCGTTGACTTTGTGCAGGCTGGAGCCGGGGTACAGCACCATGTCGCCGGCGGGTAGCTTGACCCGCTGCAGGCCGAACGTATCCTGAATCTCCAGTTCCCCACCGTCATAGTCGTCGGGGTCGCTGAAGAACAGCGTGGACGACAGGTCGGTGCGCACGCGCTCGTGGCTGCCTTTGGGCTGGCGCACCGCATTGTCGATATGAAAGTCAAAACTGCCGCCAGCGGTGTAGCAGTTGAGCAGTGGCGGGAAGACTTTATGCGGCAGCGCGGCCGACATGAACAGCGGGTTGCTCCACAACCGCTCCAGCATGGCTGCGCCAATTTCCTTGGCCAACGGGTGACCTTCAGGCAATTGCAGGTTGTGCTTGGCCTTGGCCGACTGGTGACCGGCGGTGATTTTGCCGTCAGCCCATTCGGTCTCTTCCAGGGCCTGGCGAATGCGCAGCACCTCCTCGCGAGAGAACAGGCCGGGAACGTGCAGCAACATGGGGCAATACCTGCGATCAGAGAGGTGTCAATGGTATTGATTCTTATCCTCTCTGTAAAATACAGGGACGAACGAGAGCGCAAAATCCGTAACAAAAAAGTGTAAAGAATGTAAATTTGATGCGAATAGCAATATCTCGCAATTGATACAAAGTCTTGTTGGCCCTATATTCCGCGGCCTCACATCCTTGGGGAAGGGACACGTCATGTCGCGCACTATTCTAAAAATACCGGCCAGTTCGCCACGCATGCTGGCCTCCGCCATTGGCGTTGCCCTGAGTGCCGGCTCCGCCGCCCACCTGGCACAGGCCGCTGAAAATACCGAGCCAACAGGCGAGCGCAACCCTATCTCCCTCGGCGCCACCAACATCACCGGCCAGGAGCAGGACAACACCTCCTACCAGGTGGAGAAAGCCTCGTCGCAGAAGTACACCGCGCCGCTGGTGGACACGCCGCGCTCGGTCACTGTGGTGCCGCAACAAGTACTCAAGGACACCGCCGCCACCTCGCTGCAGGACGCCTTGCGCACCGTACCGGGTATCACCTTCGGCGCCGGTGAAGGTGGCAACCCTCAGGGCGACCGCCCGTTCATCCGTGGTTTCGACGCCCAGGGCGATACCTACCTCGATGGCGTACGCGATACCGGTGGCCAGAGCCGCGAGATCTTCGACATCGAGTCCATCGAAGTCAGCAAAGGCCCGAACTCTTCGTTCGGCGGCCGTGGCTCAGCCGGTGGCAGCCTCAACCTGGTGAGCAAGACCCCGCAAGCGCGGGACTTCACCAACGGCGGCTTTACCTACGGCTCCGACCAGACCCGCCGCTACGTGCTCGACGTGAACCGCCAGTTCCTGGACGACAGCGCGGCATTCCGCCTGAACCTGATGAGCCATGAACAAAACGTGGCCGGCCGCGACGCGGTGAATTACGACCGTTGGGGCGTTGCGCCGTCGCTGACTTTTGGCTTGGGCACACCGACCCGTGTCAACCTCAGCTACTACCATATGGAAAGTGATGACCTGCCGGATTCGGGGATTCCCTACGGCTACGGTTCGTCGACCGCTACAGCCCACGTGCATGACAAACCCAACGACGGCGGCGACAGCAACAACTTCTACGGTTTGAAAAGCCGTGACTTCCGCAAGACCCGTGCGGACATCAGCACGTTCTCCATCGAACACGACTTGAACGACAACATGACGCTCAAGAACACCCTGCGCCACGGCAGCACCGGCCAGGACTATGTGCTTACTCAGCCGGATGACAGCAAGTTCAACGTCAACCGCTACGGCACTGTCTGGCGTCGCGCCAACAGCCGTGTCTCCACCACGACCACAACCACCAACCAGACCGATCTGTTTGGCAGCTTTCAGGCCTTGGGCTTCAAGCACACTTACTCCACCGGCCTGGAATTTACCGGCGAAGAAACCCGTGTCAGCGGCTACACCGTCAGCCCTAACGCCAACCCGGTGTGCACAACGCCCAAGGGCAGCCTGGGCGGCCAGTGCACCTCACTGAGCAACCCGAACCCCGACGACGCCTGGAACGGCAGCATCGCGCGCAACTACAACGGTACCAACACCAAGGCCACCAGCCGCGCCGCCTACGTGTTCGATACCATCGAACTCGATCCAAAATGGCTACTGAACGTGGGGTTGCGCTACGACACCTTTGACACCGAAGCCAACACCAACGCCGTCGCCGGGCGCACCAAGATCAAGGACGACAGCCAGTTCTTCAACTGGCAGGCCGGCCTGGTGTGGAAGCCGGTGGAGAACGCCAGCATCTACGCCTCTTACGCCACATCGGCCACGCCAGCCGGTGGCCTGGTAGGCGAAGGATCCGACGGCAACCCGCTGTCTGCCGGTGCCGCCACCAGCGACTTGCAGCCAGAAGAAACCGTCAACTACGAACTGGGCACCAAGTGGGACCTGTTCCACGACCGCCTGTCCCTGACCGCAGCCGTGTTCCGCACCGAGAAGAAAAACACCCGCATCCTGGTGGATGCGCTCACCTACCAGAACGCCGGGGAATCTCAGGTCGACGGCATCGAGTTGTCCGCCAGCGGCAAAATCACCGATCAATGGCAGGTGTTTGCGGGATACAGCTATCTGGACAGCGAACTGGTCAAATCCGGCCTCAACGGGCGTAACGGCGTAGTCAGTGCCGGCTCCAACAAAGGCAATCAGATGCCCAACACGCCGAAGAACTCCTTCAGCCTGTGGACCACCTACGACATCACGCCCAAGCTGACCGTCGGCGGCGGCGCCTTCTACGTCGATGAGGTTTACGGCGATGCCGGCAACACCGTGTATGTGCCGTCCTACACCCGCTACGACGCCATGGCCAGCTACAAGCTGACCAAAAACGTCGACCTGCAATTAAACGTGCAGAACCTGACCGACAAGACCTACTACGACAAGGCCTACTCGGCGCATTTCGCCAACCAGGCGGCCGGTCGTACGGCGTTGTTGACCACCAGCTTCCACTTCTAAAAGCGGTCAAGGTTCAGCCAGGAGCCCCACACATCGGATGCGTGGGGCTTTTGCGTGTTTCCCGGCAACTCACGGCATAATGCGCGCCGTGATCAGATATCCAGCTAAGCGAGGCGCTCCGACGTGTTGAAGAAAACCCTGTTCCAGTTGCATTGGTTCTTCGGCATCACGGCCGGGCTGGTGCTGGCCTTGATGGGGGTCACCGGGGCCGCGTACTCGTTCCAGGACGAGATCCTGCGGGCGCTCAACCCCAACGTGTTGAGCGTGCAGAAACGCGAGGCCGGTGTACTGCCGCCCGCCGAGCTGGTACGCAAATTGGAAGCGGCCGAAGGCAAGACCGTGGCCATGCTGTGGGTAGAAAGCGAAAGCGGCAACGCCGGCCGCGTGTCCTTCACCCCGCCGCCTGGCGAGCGCCGTGGCCAAATGCGCTACTTTGACCCGTACACCGGCGACTACATGGGCGACGCGGTCGGCCAGGACCTGTTCGGTTTTATCCTGCAACTGCACCGCTTCCTCGCCATCGGCGATACCGGGCGCAATATCACCGGCGCCTGCACCCTGATCCTGCTGTTTTTCTGCCTCTCCGGCCTGTACCTGCGCTGGCCGCGCCAGGTGAAAAGCTGGCGCGTCTGGCTGACCCTGGACTGGCGCAAAAAGGGCCGCAGCTTCAATTGGGACCTGCACTCGGTATTCGGCACCTGGTGCCTGTTGTTTTATCTTTTGGCGGCGTTGACCGGGCTGTATTGGTCCTACGACTGGTACAACCGTGGCGTGACCAAACTGCTGTCCGACGCGCCGCAGAACGAACGCATGCGCAAGCGCGGCCCGGCTCCCGCAGGCCCGGCTCCGGTGGCCAACTATGACGCAATCTGGAGCAGCATCTACAGCAACGCCGGCCCCGACTTGAGCGCCTACAACATTCGGATGCCCGCGGTCGCCGGGCAACCGGCCACCGTGTATTACCTGCTCACTTCATCGCCCCATGACCGTGCGCTGAACCAGATCAACCTGGACCCGGCCACCGGCGAGGTCAAATCCCACGAGCGCTACGCCAGCAAAAGCCTCAAGGCGCAGTTGCTGACCAGTGTGTATGCGCTGCACACCGGCAGCTATTTCGGCCTGGTCGGGCGCATCGTCCTCACCGTCAGCTCACTGCTTATGCCGCTGTTTTTCATCACGGGCTGGCTGCTGTACCTGGACCGACGCCGCAAAAAGCGCCAGGTCCGCGATGCCCGCAAAGGCCTGACAGATAACCACAGCGATGCCCCGGCCTGGCTGATCGGCTTCGCCAGCCAGAGCGGCTTTGCCGAACAACTGGCCTGGCAAACGGCCGGGCAACTGCAGGCTGCGGGCCTGGCGGTGAAGGTGCAGCCCCTGGGCAGTGTCAGCCGCGACGACCTCAGCCAATCGCAGAACGCGCTGTTCGTGGTCAGTACTTTTGGCGACGGCGAAGCGCCCGACAGCGCCCGCGGGTTCGAGCGTAGCGTGCTCGGCCAGGCGCTGCCCCTGAAAGGCTTGAACTACTCGATGCTGGCTCTGGGTGACCGGCAGTACGAACATTTTTGCGGCTTTGCCCGGCGCCTGCATTTCTGGCTGACCAACCAGGGCGGCACCCCGCTGTTTACCCCGGTGGAAGTCGACAGCGGCGATACACTGGCGCTGCAGACCTGGCAACAGCAACTGGGCCAGCTCACCGGCCATGCCCCGGCAGCGGCATGGCCGACGGCCCAGTACGAAAACTGGACCCTGAGCCAACGCACCCTGCTCAACCCCGACAGTGTCGGCTCGTCCGTCTACCTGCTGGGCCTCACATCCACGTCTGCGCACAGCTGGCTGGCCGGCGACCTGGTGGAAGTCCTGCCGCGCAATTGCCCCTGGGCCATCGAACACTTCCTGGCCGGCCTGGGCTTGGTCGGCAGCGACGGTGTGGTGATCGACGGCGTCGCCCACACCCTTGATCAGGCCCTGGCCACGCGCCAACTGCCGGAAAACCGCACGCACCTGGTCGGCCTGCACGCCCAGGCATTGGTGGATGCGCTGGTCCCCTTGGGCATGCGCGAATACTCCATCGCCTCGATTGCCAGCGACGGCGTGCTGGAGCTGATTGTGCGCCAGGAGCGCCACCCCGACGGCAGCCTGGGGCTTGGCTCCGGCTGGCTGACTGAACACGCCGCCCTCGGCTCGGCCATCAGCCTGCGTCTGCGGCGCAACAGCGGCTTCCATTTGCCCGACGCGCCTGTGCCGCTGATTCTGCTGGGCAACGGCACCGGGCTTGCGGGCCTGCGCAGCTTGCTCAAAGCCCGCATTGCCGACGGCCAGCAGCGAAACTGGCTGCTGTTCGGCGAGCGCAATATCGCCCACGACTACCTGTGCCAGGACGAACTGCAAGGCTGGCTCGCCAGTGGAGACCTGGCCCTGCTGGACCTGGCATTTTCCCGCGATCAAGAGGAGAAGATCTACGTACAGGATCGCCTGCGCGAGTCAGCGGATGTGCTGCGCAAATGGCTCGCGGACGGCGCAGCGATTTATGTGTGTGGCAGCTTGCAGGGGATGGCGACGGGGGTGGATCAGGCACTGAAAGACATCTTGGGCAATGAGGCGCTGGAGCGCCTGATCGAACAGGGTCGCTATCGCAGGGATGTCTATTGATATTTGATCGTTCCCACGCTCCGCGTGGGAATGCCGCCCTGGACGCTCCGCGTCCGCTCTTAACGGCGTGACGCGGAGCGTCACAGGATGCGTTCCCACACAGCGTGGGAACGATCAGGCCGGTTGCAGCTTTTGCTCGAACACCGAGACTCCATCGAGATCGCGCAGCATCACCGTCAACTCCGCCGTCTGCCCATCAATCTGCACTTCACCGAAAAACTGAAAGCCCGCAAACGGCGAGGTATTCTGTGCCGGTGGCGCCTTCTGGAATACCACCTGCGGGCCAAAGGTTTTATCCAGTGGGTTGGGCCCGAAACTCCCGGCATTCAACGGCCCCGCCACAAACTCCCAGAACGGCTCGAAATCCTGGAACGCCGCGCCGTCAGGGTGATAGTGATGCGCCGCACAGTAATGCACATCGGCCGTCAGCCACAGGTGGTTGCGCACCTTGTGCTCATGCAGGAACCCCAGCAGTTCGGCGATCTCCAGCTCACGCCCTTGCGCCGGGCCAGGATCGCCATTGGCGATCGCTTCCCAACGCGCCACGCCGGGGCTGACCTCACCGTCGGGCACGCCCAGGCCGATGGGCATGTCGGCGGCTACCACCTTCCACTGCGCTTGCGACGCCTTGAGCCCGCGCTTGAGCCAGTCCAACTGTTCACGCCCAAGAAAGGGTTTTTCAGCGCCCAGGTTGTCGTCATTCGGCCCGCGATAGCTGCGCATATCCAACACAAACACATCCAGCAGCGGCCCATAACTGAGCTTGCGATAAATGCGCCCGCCACCGTCGGCGCTCTGTCGGCGCATGGGCGAATATTCCAGCCAGGCCTGGCGGGCGCGGCCCACCAGGGTGTTGATGTCACGGGTCTGGTAACGCTCATCCAACTGCTTGCTCGATGACCAGTTGTTGATCACCTCGTGATCGTCCCACTGCCAGATCTGCGGCACCTCGGCATTGAAGCGGCGTACGTTTTCATCCAGCAGGTTGTAACGGTAATTGCCGCGATATTCATCGAGGGTTTCCGCGACTTTGCTTTTGGCTTCAGTGGTGATGTTGCGCCAGATGCGCCCGCCTTCAGTGGTGAGCTGCGCGGGGACCGGGCCGTCGGCGTAGATGGTGTCGCCGCTGTGGATAAAAAAGTCCGGCAGGCGCAGGCGCATGGCTTCATAGATGCGCATGCCACCGATGTCCGGGTTGATGCCGAAGCCTTGGCCGACGGTGTCGCCGCTCCACACAAAACGGATATCACGCCGCTGTTGCGGCACGCTACGCAGGTGCCCGAACCAGGGTTCACTGGCAATGCCGGTCTGGGCGTCTTCGAAATGCACGCGGTAGAAAATCGCCTGGTCGACCGGCAGCCCGGTGAGCTCGACACGGGCGGTAAAGTCGGTGCGGCTGTCGGTCAGGGGCGAGACGAATCGGCGCGGGTTGCTGAACACGCTGCGGGTATCCCACTCCACCACCATCTTCGCCGGGCGGTCACTGCGGCTCCAGATCATTGCGCGATCGCCCTGCAGGTCGCCCGATTGCACGCCGTCAGTGAGTTGCGGTCGGTCCTTCACCGAAGCGATCACCGCCGGTGCCAGGCCCGGCAACAGCAGGCCAGCGCCCACAGCTTGCATCACACGGCGGCGACCGAGATCGAAGTGGCTCATGGAGGTGCCCTCTTGAGTATCAAAAGGGCCACTAAAGCATGGTGGGATGAAGCGCATGTGACACCGATTAGCAGAACGGTCGAGTTCACCTGTGGGAGCTGGCTTGCCTGCGATGCAAACACCTCGGTGTATCAGGCAAACCCCGTCGAGGCTATCGCAGGCAAGCCAGCTCCCACATTTTCTGCCAGTGTCAGGCAGTCACGGCCAGTTCGGCCGCTTCCGGTCGCTTGAGCACGGCATACACCAAACCGGTCAACACACTGCCCGCCACAATCGCCAACAAGTACAACAACGCATGGTTCATCGCATTCGGAATCACCAGCACAAACAACCCGCCATGGGGCGCGGCGAGTTTGCAGCCGAAGTACATCGACAGCGCACCGGTCAACGCGCCACCGGCGATGCTGGCCGGAATGACGCGCAGCGGGTCTTTGGCGGCGAAGGGAATCGCGCCTTCGGAGATAAAGCACAGCCCCAGGATCATCGCCGCCTTGCCGGCCTCGCGCTCGGTCTGGGCGAACTTGCGCCGGGCCAGCAACGTGGCGATGCCCATGCCAATCGGCGGCACCATGCCGGCGGCCATGGTCGCGGCCATCGGCGCGCCGCTCGACGCGGCCAGCAGGCCAACCGAGAACGCATAGGCCGCCTTGTTGATCGGCCCACCCAAGTCCACGCACATCATGCCGCCGAGCAGAATGCCCAGCAGCACCGCGTTGGTGGTGCCCATGGTGCTGAGGAAATCCGTCAGGCCCGTGAGCAAGCGGGCGACCGGTGGGCCCACCAGGTAGATCATCACCAAGCCGGTAAACAGGCTCGCCAGTAAGGGGATTATCAGGATCGGCTTGAGCGCTTCCAGGCTCTGGGGCAGTTGCACTGCGCGGCTGATCAGTTTGACGCAATACCCGGCGACGAAGCCGGCCAGGATGCCGCCGATAAACCCAGCCCCCAGCGTCCCAGCCAGCAGCCCGCCGATCATGCCGGGCGCAAGGCCAGGACGGTCGGCAATCGAGTAGGCGATGTAGCCCGCCAGCAACGGCACCATCAACAGGAACGCCTGGTCACCCACGGATTTGAGCGCCGCCGCCAAGGTGCCGGGCTGCTCGAAAGCATGGATGCCGAACACAAACGACAAGGCGATCAGCAAGCCCCCCGCCACCACCATCGGCAACATATACGACACGCCGGTGAGCAGGTGTTTGTAGACGCCGGTTTTCTCCGCCTTGGCCGGTGCACCGCCGGCCGCGCTTTCCACCGCGCCTTCGGCCAGGGCTTTGTTGAGGATGGCTTCGGATTGCTTGAGGGCAATGCCGGTGCCACAGCGGTAAATCTTCTTGCCGGCGAAACGCTCGGTGGCCACCTCGATATCGGCCGCCAGCAACACCACATCGGCATCGGCAATCGCTTGCGGGCTCAACGGCGTGCGGGCGCCCACCGAACCTTGGGTCTCGACCTGCAGGTCATAACCCAGGCGCTGGGCCGTCTGCTGCAAGGCTTCGGCGGCCATGAACGTGTGGGCCACACCGGTGGGGCACGCGGTAATCGCGACGATACGCGGCGCAGCCTTGGCCGCCACCGGGGCGGCGTCGGCGACATACACCCGGGCTTCTTCGGCGCCCCGGCGCAGCACGCCTTCGACATCCGCCAACGCCTGGGCCGGTGTGCTCTGGAACACACGCTTGCCGACAAACCGCTGCATATCCACCGAGGTACTGCTGACCAGCAGCACCCACTCGGCATTATCAATCGTCGCCTGGGACAACTGGCGCTCCGGGCGCTGCACATCGACGACTTCAACACTGGTGTGCAAGCCCATGCGCTGGGCGGCGGCGTCCAACAAGCGGGCGCACAGCACACTGGTAACCATGCCGTTCGGGCAGGCGGTAACAATGGCTAACTTCATCACAAACCCTCTTATTGTTCTGTCAGCGTGCGCACATCGACGCCGCTTTCGAGATGCGCCAACTGCGCGTCATCGCTGATGCCAAAACCGATCTGTGTCACCGCCATCGCGGCAATCGCCGTGGCCCGGCGCAAGGTGTGCTCTGGCGTGTCGCCACTGAGCAAACCGTGGAGCATCCCGGCCAGCAGCGAGTCGCCGGCGCCCACGGTACTGGCCACTGCCACCTTGGGCGGCGTGGCGTGCAGCGCCGCACCCGGGCGGTACCAGGTCACGCCTGCGGCCCCATCGGAGACCACCACATGTTCGACGCCTTGCTGATGCAGGCGGCTGATGGCATCGGTGGCGTTACCCAAGGCCTCGGCCAACTCTTCGGTATTGGGTTTGACCAGCCACGGGCCAACCTCCAACCCCAGGCGCAGCGCTTCGCCGCTGGTGTCCAGGGCGACTTTCAAACCGAGGTCCTTCAACGCCTCCAGCAAACCTTTAAACCATTGCGGGCTGACGCCGCGCGGCAAGCTACCGGCCACCACGACCGCATCGAACTCCGGGCCAATGATCGCGACCATCTTGAGCAGCGCTTTTAGCGCCTCTTCAGTCACCAGCGGCCCCGGTGCATTGATGTCGGTGACACGCCCATCCTGTTCGGCAATCTTGATGTTGCTCCGGGTTTCGCCGGGAACCCGGATGAAGGCATCGCCAAACCCACGGCGCTTGATCAGCGCATTGAAAGCCTGGGGGTTGGCACTGCCGAGAAACCCGCCCACGCTGACGTAATGGCCTAGGTCCGCCAGCACTTGCGCCACATTCACGCCCTTGCCCGCGGCGTGGGTGAGCATCGCTTCACTGCGATTGACCTCACCGGGTTGCAGGTGCGCCAGGCGTACCGTGAGGTCCAACGCCGGGTTCAGCGTCAGGGTCAGAATATTCGCCATCTACACGGCCTCCACTAGGGCACGCACTTCGGCGGGCGAACCCACCGCCAGTGCTTGTTGCGCCAGGCCCTGGGCCTCGCTCAGACTGAATTCACGCACCCGCGCCTTCACTTCAGGAATGCTGCGGGCCGACACGCTCAACTCATCCACGCCCAGGCCGACCAGCACCGGCACCGCCAGCGGGTCCGCCGCCAACTCGCCGCACACGCCTACCCATTTGCCGTGGGCATGGGCGGCGCGCACGGTGATGTCGATCAGTTGCAGGACTGCCGGGTGCAAGCCATCGGCCTGGGCCGACAGGGTCGGGTGGCCGCGGTCGATGGCCAGGGTGTATTGGGTCAGGTCGTTGGTGCCGACGCTGAAGAAGTCGACTTCCTTGGCGAGGACCGGCGCCAGCAGCGCGGCTGAGGGCACTTCGATCATGATCCCCAGTTGCAGGTCTGCCACTGGGATCTCCAGGCGCAGGCGCTCGGTCATGTCCCGGGCGGCGCGCCACTCATCCACGCTGCCGACCATGGGGAACATGATGCGCAGCGGGCGGTTGTCTGCTGCACGCAGCAATGCGCGCAGTTGCGCTTCCATGATCTGCGGGCGTTGCAACGTCAGGCGAATGCCGCGCACACCCAGAAAGGGGTTTTCCTCTTCGGCGATCGGCCAATAGGGCAAAGGCTTGTCGCCGCCCACATCCAGGGTGCGCACCACCAACGGGCGACCGTTGAGGCCGTCGAGTACGCGACGGTATTCGGCCTCCTGAGTGGCCTCGTCCGGCGCCTGGGGGTGGGCCATGAAAATCAGTTCGGTGCGCAGCAGGCCAATGCCTTCGGCGCCCTGCTCCACTGCGCTGGCCACCCCGGCGCTTTCGCCAATGTTGGCGAACACTTCCACGGCGTGGCCGTCACGGGTCAGCGCCGCTTCATGGCGCTGGGCCGATGCGGCTTGCAAGCGCTGTTCGCGGCTGTCGCGCTCCACGGTGGCCCGTTGCAGGATAGCGGCGTCGGGGTCCACATGCAGGCGACCACGCTGGCCATCGAGCAACAGTGGCGTGCCGGCGTTGAGCAATAACACCGTAGCGCCAGCGCCGACCAAGGCCGGAATGCCCAGGGCGCGAGCGACAATGGCGCTGTGAGCGGTGGCGCCGCCCCGGGCGGTGAGAATGCCGGCAACGCGGGCCGGGTCCAGGCGCGCCACGTCCGAAGGGCCGACCTCTTCCATCACCAGGATGTAGGGCTCGCTCGGTTCCTGCACGCTCTGGACGCCGCACAACTGGGCCAGCACGCGGCGGCCGATGTCACGCAAGTCGGCAGCACGCTCGGCCAGCAAGGCATCCTGCAAAGCTTCCTGTTGCTTGGCGGCGGCTTCGATCACGCTCATCCAGGCGGCTTCGGCGCTTTCGCCCTGCTTGAGGCGGGTGTCGACTTCGTCGGTCAGTTCCGGGTCGTCGAGCATTTCCTGGTGGGTGATGAAAATCTCGCGGATGGCCTTGGCCTGGCTACGCTCGATCAAGCCCTGGATATCCGTGCGCACGTCGCTCAAAGCGGTGTGCAGGCGCTGGCGTTCGGCGGCGGCGGATTCGCCCCGTAGCGGGTAATCGAACACCTGCGGCACCTGGATATGAGCCGGGCCGATCGCGATACCCGGCGCGGCGGCAATGGCCTGGAGTTGGCTACCGCTCAGTGGCGCGCTGAGCACCGGTTCGATATCGACCTGTGCGGGCTGTGCGCTCACCGTGGGCAAGGGCTCGACCTCTTCGCCAAGGCCCTCTTGCACGGCGGCCAAGAGGGCGGGCAGTGCATCGCCGGCCACCGTCGGCTCGGCCACAAACTCCAGCACCTGGCCACGACGTGCGCCGAGGCTGAGCAACTTGCTCAGGCTTTTGACCGACACGGCGCCCACCGCGCCATCGACGATACGTACGCGGATATCGCCGTCAAAACTTTTCGCCAATTGCGCCAGGATCTTGGCCGGGCGCGCGTGCAGGCCGTGGGCGTTGGCCAGGGTAATACGGGCGCTGGGCCAGTCCGGCGGCAGTTCACCGCCCAGCACTTCCAGCACCGCGCGGCTGCTGGTGGCGCGTCCCAACTCGTGGCCGCGCCCTTCAATCAGCAAGGCACACAGGCGTTCAAGCAGGGTCTGGTGCGCTTCACCGAGGCTCGCCAGGCAGAACAGGCCGTGCAAGGGCTGGCCGAGGTAACGCATAGGTTTGTCCGGCGTCACAAAGGCCAGGCCCGGGCGCTTGACCGTCTGCTCGCTGTGCAACCACCACAGGCCATCGCCCAGGGGCAGCGCGTCGACTTGCTGCAATACGGCGGCAAAGCCATTGCTCACGCAGTCGGCCTGGCGCAGCAGGCGCGCACCGCGCCACACCAACTCTTCAAAATCATCGGCCGACACGCCCAGGCTGATCATCTGCGCATCCAGCGCCAGTTCCTGGGGCGCGCCTTGCAACAGTTTCAACAGCGCTTCGGCATTGCCGGCACGGCGCAACGCCTGGCCCAGGTCGGTTTCACCGAGGGCACGGGTGAGCAGTTGCAACAGGCGCAGGTGTTCATCGGATTTAGCCGCGATGCCAATCGCCAGATAGACGATCTGGCCATCGCCCCAGTCCACCCCTTCGGGGAACTGCAGCAGGCGCACACCGGTGGAAAACACTTGGTCGCGGGTTTCTGGCGTGCCATGGGGGATAGCAATGCCTTGGCCGAGAAAGGTCGAACCTTGGGCTTCACGGGCTTGCAAGCCACTGAGATAACCTTCGGCAACCAGGCCATCGGCCACTAATTTGTCAGCGAGCAGGTGCAAGGCAGCAGATTTATCCACAGCCACCTGGCCCATGGATATCTGCTCTACAGTGAGCTCAAGCATGCCGTTCTCCTAGTTAGTGCGACAGGCGCACTAGGTATTGTTGTAGGTAAATATGATCAAAATTAACTGACTGAGCGGTCAATTGGCAGTGGTCACTCAGTAGCGAACATCGTAAAAATACGCTTGCTGAAACGTTTAATCTAGAATTTATGGCAGATTACGCGTTAATTACGCAAGCTTGAAGGGCCACTCGGCGCTTGCTGTGGGACATTGGTCGAATGCTGGAATCGGTTACGATTGGACAAAATGTCGGGGCGAGCGCCAAAAAACAAGGAAATCCCGGTTTGAAACTCAGTGATATCGCACGTCTGGCCGGTGTGTCCGTTACCACCGCCAGCTATGTCATCAATGGCAAGGCCGAACAGCAGCGCATCAGCAACGCCACCGTTGAGCGTGTGCGTGCCGTGGTCCAAGCCCATGGCTTTACCCCCAACCCTCAAGCCGCGGGGCTGCGCAGCCGGCATACGCGGACCTTGGGGTTCATCCTGCCAGACCTGGAAAACCCCAGCTACGCACGCATCGCCAAACTGCTGGAACAAGGTGCACGGGCGCGCGGCTATCAGTTACTGATCGCCAGCTCCGATGACGAAGCGGAGAGCGAGCGCCAACTGCTGCAACTGTTCCGGGCGCGGCGTTGCGATGCGTTGTTCGTCGCCAGTTGCCTGCCGGCCAGCGATGACAGCTATCGCGAGCTGCAGGCCAAGGGGCTGCCGGTGATTGCCATCGACCGGGAGATGGAGCCGAACCAGTTCTGCTCCGTGGTCAGCGACGACCACCAGGCCTGCCAGCAACTCACTAGCAGCCTGCTGCAACCGTTGCCCAAGCAGATCGCGCTGATCGGTGCACGGCCCGAGCTGAGCATCAGCCAGGCGCGTACCGCCGGTTTCCGCGATGCGCTGCAAGGCTTTACGGGCGAAGTGATCATCGAACAGGGCGAAGCCTTCAGTCGTGACTGCGGCCGAGAGCTGATGGAGCAATTGCTGCAACGCCTGGGGCATCTGCCGGACGCGCTGGTAACCACCTCCTACGTACTGCTGCAAGGCGTGTTTGATGCGCTGCATGACTTCCCTCTCAAGTCACGCCCCCTGCGCCTGGGCACCTTCGGCGATACCCAGTTGCTGGATTTCCTCCCGCTGCCGGTCAACGCCATGGCCCAACAACATCAATTGATCGCCGAGACCGCCCTGCGCCTGGCGCTGGCCGCCGTTGAAGAAGAACAGTACCAACCCGGCGTGCATGCGATTGGCCGGACCTTCAAGCAGCGTATCCACGAGGCCTGAGCGTGGAGCTGATCGACACCCACACGCACCTGGACTTCGAGGACTTCGACCAGGATCGCACGCACGTCCTCGCCCACAGCCGTGACCTCGGCGTTCGGCGCCTGGTGGTGCTGGGGGTGTACCAGAAAAATTGGCAGCGGCTGTGGGACTTGGTGCAACAGGACGAAGGCTTGTTCGCCGCTTTTGGCTTGCACCCGGTGTATCTCGATGAGCATCGCCCCGCCGACCTGCTGGAGCTGGGCGACTGGTTGACGCGCCTGCATGGCCACCGGCAACTGTGCGCCGTGGGCGAAATTGGCCTGGATTACTTTCTTGAACAGTTGGACCACGAGCGCCAGCAACCGCTATTTGAAACCCAGCTGAAACTCGCGGTGGATTTCCAGCTGCCGGCCCTGCTCCACGTTCGCCGCAGCCACGCCGCGGTAATTGCCACCTTAAAGCGTATCCGCCTACCCAGAGGCGGCATCATCCATGCGTTCGCCGGCAGCGTTGAAGAGGCACGCGAGTACATCAAGCTCGGGTTCAAACTGGGCCTGGGTGGCGCTGCCACCTGGCCCCAGGCCCTGCGCATGCACCGGGTACTGGCCCAATTGCCCCTCGACGCCGTGGTGCTGGAAACCGACTCGCCGGATATGGCCCCGGCCATGTACCCCAACCAGCGCAATAGCCCGCAACACCTGCCAGACATCTGCACGGCCCTGGCCGAGCGCATGGGTATCAGCCCTCTATTGCTGGCTGAGGCGAGCACACGCAATGCGTGCGAGCTGTTCAACTGGTAGCGCACTGATGGCCTGCAAGTTCAAGGTCATTGTCTGGCGATGACGGGCGTAGCGCACCACCAGCAAATGGATCAACACCGCGACCAGTGAAATGTTGAACTGCGCGTTGACACTGAGCAGCCCCAGCCACTCGGCGACCAAGGCCACCAGCAAGGTCGCGCACGTCAGCATGATCATGCTCGGCCGCACCAGCGCCCATTGGTCCAGGGCTCTGAACTGGCGCAACTGCTTGACGCAGCCCAACTGCAACCCGCAGTGGCAATACGTACAGTCAAACGGCACATCGATGGCAATGGCGTTCAGTTGCCAAGGCTTGAGTTCAAACGTCATGTTGCACTGGGCGCAATGCCCCCTGATACCGATTGCGGCGGCCATCGTTTTGTCCCCTCGTGACCGTGACGGATGACATAAATTTTCACCTATTCACGCCCCGATAAAACACGCATCGGTAAATCAAGACATGGGCCACAGGCCCCGTGGTTCAGCCCTTCAGAACCGCCCTACACCCGAAACGCACCAATCAATTGCTTCAACTCAACCACCTGGGTTGCCAGTTGTCGACTGGCCGCTTCCGTGTGCTGGGCGCCTTGCGCTGCATGCTCGCCAGCACGGTTGATTTCGACAATGTTCTGGTCGATGTCTTGGGCGACCGCCGTTTGCTGCTCCACGGCGGCGGCGATTTGCTGGTTCTGATCGACGATCATCCCAACTGCCCCCAGGATATTTTCCAGGGCTTGCTGGACTTTTTCCGACTGCCCCACCGTGCCATTCGCCATTTCATGGCTGCTGCCCATGGCCTTCACCGCCGCGCCCACGCCGCTGTGCAAGCGGCTGATCATCTGCTCGATTTCCTCGGTGGAGTGCTGGGTGCGCCGAGCCAGGGTGCGCACCTCGTCGGCCACCACCGCAAAACCACGCCCTTGGTCACCGGCGCGCGCGGCTTCGATGGCCGCGTTGAGCGCCAGCAGGTTGGTCTGCTCGGCAATGCTCTTGATCACTTCCAGGACGCTGCTGATGGACTGGCTGTCGGCAGCCAGTTGGTTGATCACCCGCACCGATTCGTCAATCTCCGCCGCCAGGCGGGCGATGCCGCCTTGCTGGGATTGCACCAGCGCACGCCCGGTGACCGTTTCATCATTGACGCTCTGGGCACTACTGACCGCCGCCGCCGCGCTGCGCGCCACCTCTTGGGCAGTGGCGGACATCTGGTTCATCGCGGTCGCCACTTGTTCGATCTGGCTGCGCTGGCCGGACACCGCCTGGTTACTCTGTGCCGACACCGCCTGCACCTGGCCGGCCTGCAGCTCCACCTGGCTGACCGTATGCCCAACACGCTCGATCAGGTCATGAATCTTGGCCACGGTGCCATTGAACACCTGGCCCAAGTCGCCCAGCTCGTCGCGGCTTTGAGCAACGAAGGTGACCGTCATGTCACCTGCCGCCACTTTGTCCATCATCGCCCCCAGGCGGCGCAAGGTGGTGCGAGTGGAGACAAAGAAACCGGCATAGAGATAGAAAATCAACGCAAACACCGCCGCCAGGGCCGTGACCAGCAACACCATATGTAGGCGGTTTTGCGCCAGGCGCTGCTGCAACTGCTGCCCGAGGAACGCCAGGGTGGCGTCATCCAATTGATAGGTCTTGGCCATCAACTGGCTGACGCCGTCATAAAAACCCTGCCAAGACGTATCGAGGGTCTCGGCCATCACCACCTGCTCTTCAAAAAACTCACTGCCTTGCTTGAGGCTGGCCTGGCTGGCTTGCGCAGAAACCTCAAGGGCCGCATGCGCGGCCTGGCTGGCGCCCAGCGCGTCCTGCAGCTTCAAGCCATATTCCCCGTGGAGTTTTTCCAGCTGCTGCAGCAGTTCGTCAAAACGGGTGCTGGAGGATGAATTGATAAAGCCCTGCCCCAGGGAGTACGCGCCCATCGCACGGCCTTCGCCCAAGGCCTGGGTGACTTGAGGGGTGACGGTGGTGATCAGGTCGCTGAGCTGGCGCAGGTCACTTTGCGGATCACGGCTCAAGCCGGCTTGGCTGGCAATGATCTGGCTGAACATCTGGGCCTGGTTGAGTAACTTGCCGATCAACGCCGCTTTGTTGAGCAACGAGGTTTCTTGCTGCTGGGCCTTGAACGCGGCGATCAACTCGTCGCGCTTACTGTCGAAGACGGCAACTTGCTCGGGCTGGGTCGCAATGGCGTGCAGGCCCTGCAAGCGCTCCATCACACTGGCTTCCAAGGCGCTGATCCTAGTCTCCAGGTCTGCTGCTTTTCCGGACTGGCCGAGGGTGGCATTGATCTCTACCTGGTTGTTGAGGGTTTCCAGATCGCGGCGCAACGCCAGGCTGCTGCCGAGCAGGTCGAGACTCTGCAGTTCGACCCGGGTGCCCTGGTATTCGCGCCACGAATCGCGCACCAGGTAATAGTTGGTCGCCAGCATCGGCAGCAGGAACAGCACGCTGATCAGGCTGAACTTCATGCCGAAGCTCAGGCGGTTCATCAGCGCGACGGCGGGATAGAGCAAGCTCTTCACAGGTGACCTCCCCTTCTTTTATTTTTATTGAGGCGCAGGGCGGCGGCAGATAGCCACTATTTGGCGCGCTATCTGTATAGCTCAATTCGAAAGGGAGTTTTGTAACGTAAGGTTAACGGCGTGTCTGGAGGCCAAATGTGGCAAGGGGAAAGCCCTAACGCCATGTAGGAGCGAGCTTGCTCGCGAAAGACTCACAGACGCCGCGTTTATTCAGGACGCACGCGTTATCGTTGACGTTTTTCGCGAGCAAGCTCGCTCCTACCATCAGGGCAACACCGTCCAGATGGCAAACCCGGCATACCACAGCACCGCCGCACGCAGCAGCAGCTCCCACAGGCGATCCAGGCTGTTGATGCCATCGGCCCCCACCACTGGCGCAGGAATTTCCGCGGCGGCCAGGCCGACTTTTTCCACCAACTGTGCCGCGCTGATGTCCCAGCTCAACAGTTCGTGAAGCATCACACGGCTGACCCCGACGAAATTGCCCACCAAGGCAAAGCTGGCCGCCAGCAGGCGTACCGGCAACCAGTCAAACGCGTGGCGCAGTTGCGTGGCGCGCTCGGCCACCAACGGGTTCTGGCTGTTTTCGCTGGCCAGCGCCAACAGGCGGTAGGCCAGGGCGGCCACCGGGCCCAGCAGGAAATACCAGAAAATCACCGCGAAAAAGCTTTGATACGCCTGCCACAGCAGGTAGCCCTGGACGCGCTCCAGCAATTGCTCGCCACTGTCGGCGCCAAGTTTGAGATCGCGTTCGGCCACATGCTCGGCCGCTTGCAGGTCACCGCGCCGCCAGGCATCGCGAAACGGCCCCAGCCCCGCCAATAGATCGCCACGGCCCAGGCTGTAGATCACCACCAGCAAGTGCACCGGCAATGCCAACAGGCCATAGGCCACCGGCTCCAGGACCAGCAACAACAATGCCAGCAATGCCACCGGCAGCAGCACCAATATCAGCAGGATCAACCAGGGGCGCTTGCCCATGCGCGGGCTTGATTCCAGCTTGGCCAGCTCACGCAGCCATCCACCGTCGCGCTGCAACCGCAGGCGCAAGGCCGAGAACTTCTCGATCCACACGGCCAGCACCAACACCAGGAAACTCATCGTTCGTGTCCTCCATCCTGCAGGGCGCTGCGAAAGCGCGCCCAATCAAAAGCGGGGCCCGGGTCGGTCTTGCGCCCCGGAGCGATGTCGCTGTGACCACAAATACGTTGGCGAGTGATGTCTGGGTATGCGGCCAGCAGTTGGCGTGTCAGGTCGATCAGCGCCGCATACTGGGCATTGGTAAACGGTAGGTCATCCGTGCCTTCCAGCTCGATTCCCAGAGAAAAATCGTTGCAGACCTCGCGCCCTTCAAAGACGGAAATACCGGCATGCCAGGCACGGTCGCGGCACGAAACAAATTGCGTCACAGTGCCGTCACGTTCAATCAGAAAATGCGCAGACACTCGTAGGCTCGCAATCCCTTCAAAATAAGGATGTTCTGAGATATCCAGGCGGTTCTGGAAAAATTCCTGCACCTTGCCCGTGTTGAACTGCGCCGGGGGCAAACTGATGTTATGCACCACCAACAGCGAGATTTCGCCTTCAGGGCGCTCGTTGAAGTTGGGCGAAGGGCAATGACGAATGCCCTGGCACCAACCGCTGGCGGGGTCCAACTGCATACAGGCTCCTTGAATGATAAGAGGTGTGACCAGTATGCCGCGTTCCACCCTGCGGTTGCGATCACTTGCCGCGATTGAGTTGCCGCAGGTTGTCCACCACCGCTGCCAGCGCACGCTCGAACAGCGGGCCATCATCCAAGGCGTGCAGGACGCCCTGCTTGAACGCCAGCGCTAACTGGCCCGCGCTTTTCTCCAACACCTTGAGGCCCGCGCGGCTGACAAAAACATAGGTATCGGCGGGCGGCATGATGGCGGTCAATTTGCAGCGCAGGGTACCGGCTTCATGTTGCTGCAGCGCTACCCAGGTACCGGCTCGCAACTGCTTGGCTTTGAGCAGGTCGGGGTCATCATGGGGCAGTGGTTCGTCGGCACCCGGCGGGCCAGCCCCCAGGATAAAAGGCTCACGGACTTCAACCAGCACCTCGTCGTCGAGCGGCTGAACATGCATGGCCTGCAACCGCAGGAAGAACTCGCGGGTACTGAAAGGATCGAAGGCCGCACCGGCCAACCCGTCACGCAAGGCCTTGAGCAGCCCGGGTAATTGCTCGAGCAAACGCCGGCCCGCTTCGGTGTCTTCACGCAGGCCGACGCTCCAGATCAATTCATCCACGGTGCGCAGCGCCGCCTGCCACTGCAGCGATTGTTCACCGTGCTTGAGAACGGCCACTAACAACACCTGGCTCCAGGCCTGCTGCACAAATTGCAGCACCGATGGCGGCAAGGTTTTGCCCACGAGCCGCCGATTGAGCACGTGCGCCACACGCTGGCGCGCCACCTCGACCTGCAGGCGCTCTTGCTCGGCGTCACGGGTGTGTCGCTCAAGTCGCTCGCTGCGCTTGCGCTCCTGGGCTATGAATGCGCTGAACGTGGTGAGCAACTGGGAGAAAATCGCCGGGTCTTCGACGAACTCATTCAGCACACGCTGTACGAGTTGCTCGATACACAGATAGAGGTTGTCCCGTGGGTGGTCATGGGGCGGGCTCCAGCCGATGACGGCGCTCGCCATGTCATTGAGCAAGCGCCGCGCCGGATGCTCTGCGCAACTGAACAGGCTCTTGTCCAGCACCGCCACTTTCAGCAGCGGGATCTGCAAGCGAGCGATCAGCGCCTTGAAAGCGTCCGGCACACCGCTGTCATCGAACATGAACTCAAACAGCATGGCGACCAGATTGGTCACATCTTCGTCTGCCTCTTCTAACACCCTCGACTTGCCGCTTTTGACGCTGCCCCGGGTCAGCAACTGTTCCAGCTGGTTGCGCAGGTCGAAATCGTCCTCGCCACCGGGCTCCGGGACATATTGCTGCAAATGCGACAACAGCCGTAGCAGATCGCGGGTGGCAATCGGCTGCGGCTCGGCACTGGCTTCAAGGGTCGGGGCCACGCTGCCACGCACGGCTACCAGTAACTTTTGCAAGGCACTGAACGCTTGCTGGCCGCTTTTGTCCAGCGGCCGATCGGCCACCGCTTGGCTGGTGTAATGCTGGTGCTCCCGGGCCTCGCGCCCCCCAGCTCGACGGGACGGGACCGTCTTGAGTTGCGGCAATACGCCGGTGGCGATCAGCAATTGGTTGGCCTCGCCATACAACAGGTCGGCATCACTGAGCACGTATTTCTCAAACAGCTTGAGCATGACCAGCTTGACGCGAATCTCCACCCCCAGGCTGCGCCCTGCTTGCAGGAAAAACTCACAAAGCCGCGCAGGGCCCAAGGGGTTTTCAGGGTCCTCCAGGCGCCTGCCGAGCAGTTCACTCAAGCGTGCGTCCAACTGCCCCAGGGCCAAGCCATCACGATGCCGCACCCGACCGAGCATCGCCTCCAGAGCCACGGCTTTTTCCACGTCATCCGCGCTGGTGCCGGGTGCCGCCTCATAAGACACCAGCGGCACCAGGTGTGCACCGCTGCACCGGGCCTGGCCCAGGTTGGCGAACGCCACAAACAGCTGCTCCATGAACACGCGCTCGAAGTTCTTGCGCTTGAGGCGCAGGTCGCGCATGGCCTCGAAAAAAATATGATGGTCGACGGTGCTACGGGCCTTTTCGGCCATTTCGAACAGGGTGTCGTCGGCGTTATCGAACAGTTCCTGCAAGCCTTGCTGCAGCTGTTGCGCAGCCTTGTCACGCACCTGCAGCAACACCACCGGCAGGCGCGCGAGCGGCGATGGCGTGGCCTGTGCCCTGTTGATAGGCACCACCTTCCCGTCATTGTGCATCCTGGCCTCCTGAAACGGCGGTTTTGAGCGGTGGAGAGACGGAGCGCAGGCCCGGCAGGCACTGCAAACACCCGATCACCACCAGGACGTCAAAGCTATGACGCCAATTGCAAGGCGCGAGATTATCTTGCAAACGAGGGCAGTTGCGCCAGCACACTCTGACTTTGTGCGGTAAATGAGTGGCTAGCCTGGGTTAGAACGCACGCTGGCCCTATAATCGAGGCACTTTGTTTGTGGAGCCTGTTATGCCGAACCTCCGTCTTGCCGACCTCACCGCCGAAATCGAAGCCAACGTGCGCCGCGCACTGCTGGAAGACATCGGCAGTGGCGACATCACCGCGCAGTTGATCCCGGCCGAACGGCTGGCCAAGGCCACGATCATTACCCGTGAGGCGGCTGTTATCGCCGGCACGGCGTGGGTGGATGCGGTGTTTCGTCAACTGGACCCACGGGTTGCTGTGCACTGGCAGGTGGCTGATGGTGAACGGGTGAGCCCCAACCAGGCGTTGTTCCACCTTGAGGGCCCGGCCCGCTCGCTGCTCAGTGGTGAACGTAGCGCGTTGAATTTTCTGCAATTGCTGTCAGGGGTTGCCACCCGTGCGCAATTTTTGGCGGACTTTGTCGCCAGCACCCAGGTCAAGCTGCTGGACACCCGCAAGACATTGCCCGGCCTGCGTTTAGCGCAGAAATATGCGGTGACCTGCGGCGGTTGCCACAACCACCGTATCGGGCTGTATGACGCGTTCCTGATCAAGGAAAACCACATCGCCGCCTGCGGTGGTATTGCCCAAGCGATCACCGCCGCCCACAAGATTGCCCCGGGCAAGCCGGTGGAAATCGAAGTGGAAAGCCTGGAGGAATTACGCGAGGCCCTGGCGGCGGGTGCCGACATCATCATGCTGGATGAACTGAGCCTGGAAGACATGCGCGAAGCCGTGCGCCTGAACGCAGGCAAGGCCAAGCTGGAAGCCAGCGGCGGGATCAATGAAACCACCTTGCTGCCTATCGCTGAAACCGGCGTGGACTACATCTCCATCGGCGCGATGACCAAGGATGTGAAGGCGGTGGATCTGTCGATGCGCCTGAGCATCTGAGAAACCATGCAGGGCCGGGCGATTGTGGCGAGGGAGCTTGCTCCCGCTGGAGTGCGCAGCGCTCCCAAACCGTTCATCGACGTACACCTGATGTATTTCGATCACCCAATTTGGGGCTGCTTCGCAGCCCAGCGGGAGCAAGCTCCCTCGCCACAACAAGCCCGCCGTGCCTAGACCACCAGATTATTCATCTCGCAGTACTCGTCCCAATCGACACCCAGCACCTCGGCCGCCTCTTTGTGCAAGGCCAACCGCGCGGCTTCGAACTCTTCCGGCGTCGAGGTGTACTTGAGGGTCAACTCCCAAGGCTGGTAGCCCTGACTCTCGGCCTCATCTTCGAATGCCCACTGAATCTGGTCGCGCTGATCGTCGGCACTCAGGTCCTTGATCTCTTCTTTAAGCTGCGGCGTCGCTTCAAGGTAATGCTTGAGCGCTTGTTCGTGCCGTGTTTCCTGGGTCATCTCAGTCGTGGTCATGTCGTTCTCTTAGATCGAGGAATGGGAATGCATCTGGGTCTTCAAGGTTGCGCAGATACAAAAGAGCGGGGGCAAATGCCCGGCTCACCTGGCCTTCAGAACCATTCTGGGATCATCTGAAAACATTGCCGTTGAAACAGTGGTGCCTGTGGTGCCCGAGACAGGAATCGAACCTGCGACCTTCGCGTTACGAGTGCGCTGCTCTACCGGCTGAGCTACACGGGCGGTGGGCTAAAGCTAGCACTGCATTGGGCATGCAGCAACCAACTCGCTCACCGCCCGGCGACTGTCACGCGCCGTTGGCGCCGCAGCCCTTGGCAGCGTACTGCGGCTCTACCGTGGTGGCACAGCTCCAGCCGGTGGTGGCGCTGCGGGTCAAGGTGATGGTCTTGCCGAGCACGGGCGCGGGCGCGTCCAAGATTTCACAACGGATGGAGCCTGCGCCCGAGGCCACATCGCCTGTCGCTTCGATCACGCAGTTGGCGGTAGGGCTGGCGCCACCGATGAGGGCCAGGGTTGGCACGGTGCCCTGGTTGATGGCGTCCTCATAGCCGGCCTTTAGCGCGCTGATTTCAGCCAACCCCGCCGTGAACTTGGCCTTGGCCTGGTGCTTGGTGTACATGGGCAGACCGATGGTGGCCAAAATGCCGATGATTGCCACGACGATCAATAATTCGATCAAGGTAAAACCTTTTTGACGCATCTCTTTCACTCTCCAGAATAGAACCATGACAAGGCGCATCCTGCGCCCCGTAGTGTGCAACGGCGCCAGTGTACTCATCCCCACGCAGCCGTTCGCCTGCAAGACGCACAATCTGACATTTTATCGCCCAGCGCCAGCCTGCCCGAATTCGCCACCTGACTAAGCTATAAAATCTTCACGACCTGGGTGCGCCAACCTCACATGAACGACACGTCGACAATCTATGCCTGGGAAGGCATCAACCGCAAAGGCCGCCGGGTTTCCGGGCAAATCGCCGGGCATAACCTTGCGCTGATCAAGGTACAACTGCGCCAGCAAGGGATCTGCCCTGAGCGTGTGCGCAAGAAATCTTACGGTTTACACATCTTCAAGACGCGAATAACGCCCGCAGATATTGCCCTGTTCACTCGCCAGTTAGCCACCTTGCTCAAAGCCGGCATCCCGCTGCTGCAAGCCTTCGACATCATCAGCGAAGGCGTCGAAAACCTACAGCTGCGCGAACTGGTGAAGGCGTTGAAACAGCACATTGCCAGCGGCCACCCCTTGGCCGCTGCCCTGCGTCAATATCCCCGCTACTTCGATGAGTTGTATTGCAATCTGGTAGCAGCTGGCGAAATAGCCGGCGCCCTGGAAACCTTGCTCGAGCGCGTGGCGATTCATCTGGAAAAAAGCCAACGGCTCAAAACCAGGATCAAGAAAGCCATGACCTACCCTGTCGCGGTACTGGTAATTGCCACAGGGGTGAGCACAGTCCTGTTGATTCACGTTGTGCCGCAGTTCCAGAACTTGTTCGCCGGGGTCAACGGCCAATTGCCCGGGTTTACCCTGGCGGTCATTGCACTGTCGGAGCTGTTGCAACACGCGTGGTGGATGCTGGCGCTGGCCGTGGGCGCCATAATGGTCGCTGGGCATCACGCTTATCGAACTTACTCGGGCTTTCGCCATTGGTTGGCGGCAGGTTTGTTGAAAGTACCCGTGGCAGGCAAACTGCTGCACAAATCTGCGGTTGCTCGCTACGCTCGCACACTTTCCACCACCTTTGCGGCGGGCGTCCCTCTGGTACAGGCATTGGGTTCGGTGGCCGGCGCCGTCGGCAATGGCCCCTTCAAACAGGCAATCGAACGTATGCGCCACGATGTATCCACAGGCATGCAGTTGAATCAATCGATGCATAACAGCGGCCTGTTCCCAGGCATGGCGATCCAGATGACCGCAATCGGGGAGGAGTCCGGCACCCTGGACCGCATGCTGGAAAAAGTCGCGAACCACTACGAGTCAGACGTGGATACCTTGGTCGACAACCTCACTAGCCTGATGGAGCCGCTGATCATGGTCGTATTGGGAGGGGTTGTCGGCGCGCTGGTAGTCGCCATGTACCTGCCGGTGTTCCAATTGGGGACGGCGTTTTGAGCCTGCTGCTGAGCGAACATCCCTGGGCGTTTGTTGGCCTGGCGCTGGTGTTGGGCATGATCGTCGGCAGCTTCCTCAATGTGCTGGCGTGGCGCCTGCCCAAAATGCTCGAGCGGGAATGGCGTGCCCAGGCCCACGAGATTCTCGACTTGCCAGCCGAGCCCGGTGGGCCGACCTATAACCTGATGCACCCGAACTCCTGCTGCCCGTACTGCAATCAACCGATTCGGCCTTGGGAAAATATCCCGGTGCTCAGCTACCTGCTGCTCCGGGGGCGTTGTGCCCACTGCCGCGAGCCCATCGGCCTGCGTTACCCCCTCACCGAACTCGCGTGCGCGCTGATCTCAACCGCTGTCGCCTGGCACTTCGGCTTCGGCTGGCAAGCCGGCGCGGTGATGCTGTTGAGTTGGGGCTTGCTGGGCATGAGCCTGATTGATCTGGACCACCAACTGCTGCCGGATGTGCTGGTGCTGCCGCTGCTATGGCTGGGGCTGATCCTCAACAGTGCTGACCTGCTGACGCCACTGCCCGATGCAGTGTGGGGCGCGGTCATCGGCTACATGAGCTTGTGGTGCCTGTTCTGGCTGTTCAAGCTGGCCACCGGCAAAGACGGCATGGGCCATGGCGACTTCAAGTTATTGGCCTTGCTGGGAGCCTGGGGCGGCTGGCAGATTCTGCCGATGACCCTGCTGATGGCCTCGCTGCTGGGCGTATTTGCCGGGCTGATCCTGCTGCGTTTGCGTAAGGCCCAGGTGTCAGCGCCAATGCCGTTTGGCCCCTGCCTGGCAATTGCCGGCTGGATTGCATTGCTCTGGGGTGGTCAAATAACCGACTTCTATTTGCAGTCTGTCGGTTTCAGATGACCACTTCTGTTGCAACACCCTGGATTCTTGGGCTCACGGGCGGCATTGGCAGCGGCAAAAGCGCTGCGGCCGAGCACTTTATCAAGCTGGGCATCGACCTGGTGGATGCCGATCATGCCGCGCGCTGGGTGGTCGAGCCTGGCCGCCCTGCCCTGGCACGCATCGCCGAACATTTCGGTGCCAGCGTGCTGCAACCCGACGGCCAGCTGGACCGTGCCGCGCTGCGCAAACTGATCTTTGAGATCCCAAAAGAGCGTCTGTGGCTGGAAGCCTTGCTGCACCCGCTGATCGCCGAGGAAATTTGCAGCCACCTGGCACGCGCCCAATCGCCCTACGCGATCCTGGTGTCGCCGCTGCTGATCGAGTCCGGACAGTACAGCATGACCCAGCGCATCCTGGTGATCGACGTGCCGCAATCGCTGCAGATTCAGCGTACCCTGCAGCGCGACGGCATCAGCGAACAACAGGTGCAGGCGATTCTCAAGGCCCAGTCCAGCCGCGAAGACCGCCTGAACCATGCCGATGACGTGCTGGTCAACGATAAGGACCTCGCCTGGCTGCACGGCGAGGTCGAGCGACTGCACCACTTTTACCTTACTTTGCGTGGAGGCCGATCATGAGCCAACCCTTGACCGTCGACTGCCCAACCTGCGGTGCTCCCGTGGAATGGAAAGCGACCAACCTCAACCGACCGTTCTGCTCGGACCGTTGCAAGCTTATCGACCTGGGCGCCTGGGCCGCTGAAGAACACAAGATTCCCGTGGCCCCCGACGCCGAAGATGAACTGTTTTCCGAAGACCTGCCGCCGCGCCACTAAGGCCGCATAAAGGCATATTCCTGCTGGTCGTCGAGGTTTTCTGCAAGGTATTGCAACTCGTCGGCCAGGTCTTCAAAACTGCGTACACCCTTGCTTTGCTGCACCACCGCACTGAGCATGGCGCGCAAGGTCAACCCGGGGTCAAAACCGATTTCCTGCGCTGCATCCTGGCTTCTGCGCAACTCCTGCCGTGCCCACTCGTACACACTCATGATCCGTGCTCCTGAAAATTTTGCAGAGCATGGACCCGCGCCGCTGCCTGGCATTTGACCTGGATCAACGCCGCGAATCGTCGTCCTTCCACGGCGCCGAGAGGTAGCGGGTACGGTTGAACGTCTCCAGCCATTCCGGGCAAAACACCACCAGCGCGCTGATGACCATGCCGTTGATGAAGGCTTCGGGAAAGATGATCAGCCATAGGTAACCGACAAAATCTTCCAACCACTCAGGCATCGCAAAAAGACCGTCCAACCACAACAGGCCCAGGCCGGCCAACAGGCACAGCAATGCCGACAGTGCGGCAGCAAAAAAGCCCGAACAGAAGATATACACAAAGGGGTTTCTCGGCTGCGCCCGTTCTACCAGCAGCGCGCACCCTTCGGTGACCAGCACTGGCAGCACGATCAGCAGCAGGCCATTGATGCCAAGCGCGGCCAAGTCCTGGCGCCCCAGCAACATCAAGCCAAGCTGGGCGGCAAAGCCTCCGACGATTGCCAGCGGCCAATCCAGCAGCAAGGTCACGGCGGTCATGCCGATAAAGTGGTAGGACACGCCGGTATCGAAATCCCGTCGCACCAGCCACAGCATGAACAGCGCGAACACCGTACCGAACAGCAAATGCTGGCGCCGACGGTCGGCAAACAGCTCCACCCATGGCGAGCGCAGAGTCGCCCACATCACCACGGGCGCATATACCAGCCAGCCGAGGCCGAGCGTCTGGGGTGCCAGAACCGCTGCACTGATCACGGATGCTCTGCCTTTACCAAAAACCTCATCACACACCTCGTCCCTGGGCCTGTTTCACGCAAGCATTCTACACCCGGGTTTTAAGGCAAGACTTCCTGTGGTCATCATTTGAACGCTAAGCTGCGACTATGGATGACTCAGATTATTTGCGCCTGCTCACCGTAGCAGCCGAACAAGCCAATGCGTTTCTGTCCAATGCCCGCAAGTGGGAGCGTGAGCGTTGGGTCTGCCAGCGCCTGTTACAAGGCTTGAATGTGCCCTACCGTGTCGAAGAATTCCACGCAGCGGGCCAGGAGCCGCCCGACGTGCTGTTTCGCGACGCCAGCTTCGAGGTCTTTTTTGTGTTGGATGAGGGCCGCCGCCTGAACGACGAGTGGCGCGATGAGTTGCTGCGCAGACGCAGTGCTTTCTCCTTGAGCCAACTGGTACGGCGCGAAGCCAAGCCACGGCGAATCCCCGCCCATGAATTCCTCCTGCGCCTGGCCCCCACACTGCGTAAAAAAGCCCACAACTATAAAGAGCGCGGGATGGACTTGGGGGAGCTGGACCTCATTGCGTTTACCAGCCTCAAGCGCGAAGTACTGGACCTCAACAGCCATTTTCCGCCGCCGACCGAATACCTGCGCCAGGGCTGGCGCTCGCTGTCACTGGTGGGTCCAACCTTCGCCCGCGTGTTGTTCGCGCACCCGGACGCACCGGATTTCTTGCGCAACAACCTGGGCCGCAGCATAGTGTTTGATGTCGGCATCAGCCTTTGATGCCCCTGGCTGTAACGTGGCGCCCCTTTGCAACGTCTACCTGACGAGGCCTTTATGACCAGCCGCCTGAAACCCGATGACCAAGAGCGTGTCGAAGAGTACCTGCGACTTTCCCAGCACAGAGTCGAGCGCAAGCCTTTCCGGCCGTGGCTGCTCCTCTGCGTGGTGCTGGTCGTGGTAATCGGGCTCGGTGCGCTGAGCCGCCTATTGAGTTACCTGACGCTATGAGCCGCCTGGCGCTCGCGAGGGTAACTGCTCCGATTTCTTTTAGCCTTGCGAGATATCCCCATGACCCATCGTATTATCATCGTCGGCGGCGGTGCCGGCGGCCTGGAGTTGGCTACCCGCCTGGGTAAGACTCTGGGCAAGCGTGGCAAGGCCAGCATCACGCTGGTCGACACCAACCTGACCCACATCTGGAAGCCGTTACTGCACGAAGTCGCGGCCGGCTCACTGAACTCATCTGAAGACGAACTCAACTATGTTGCCCAGGCGAAATGGAACCACTTCGAGTTCCAGCTGGGGCGCATGAGCGGGCTTGACCGTGAGCAGAAGAAAATCCAGCTGGCCGCCACTCTCGACGAAGAAGGCCGCGAACTGGTGCCTGCCCGCGTGCTGGGCTATGACAGCCTGGTGATTGCGGTAGGCAGCACTACCAACGACTTCGGCACTGAGGGCGCAGCGCAACACTGCCTGTTCCTCGATACCCGCAAGCAGGCCGAGCGCTTCCATCAGCAACTGCTCAACCACTACCTGCGCGCCCATGCCGGGCAGACCGACGCCGTTGAACAGATTAGCGTCGCCATCGTGGGTGCCGGTGCCACCGGGGTCGAGCTGGCCGCCGAGCTGCATAACGCCGCCCATGAACTGGCCGCCTATGGCCTGGATCGTATCAAGCCGGAAAACATGCACATCACCCTGATCGAAGCCGGCCCGCGGGTATTGCCTGCACTGCCGGAGCGGATCGGTGGGCCAGTGCACAAGACCCTGGAAAAACTAGGGGTGACGGTACTGACCAACTCGGCGGTCAGTGAAGTAACTGCCGATGCCTTGATCACTAGCAGCGGCCAGGTGATTCCGGCCAGCCTCAAGGTCTGGGCGGCCGGTATCCGCGCACCCGGTTTCCTCAAGGACATCGACGGTCTGGAAACCAACCGCATCAACCAACTGCAAGTCCTGCAAACTCTGCAAACCACCCGCGACGAAAATATCTTCGCCTTTGGTGATTGCGCCGCCTGCCCGCAACCGGGCACCGACCGCAATGTGCCGCCACGGGCCCAAGCGGCTCACCAACAGGCGTCGCTGCTGGCCAAATCGCTCAAGCTGCGGATTGAAGGCAAGGAGCTGCCGACCTACACGTACACCGACTACGGCTCGCTGATCTCGCTGTCGCGCTTTTCCGCGGTGGGTAACCTGATGGGCAACTTGACGGGCAGTGTGATGCTGGAAGGCTGGCTGGCGCGGATGTTCTACGTGTCGCTGTACCGCATGCACCAGATGGCGCTGTATGGGTTCTTCCGCACGGCGATGCTGATGCTGGGCAGCAAGATCGGCCGCGGCACCGAGCCACGCCTTAAATTGCACTAACAACCTGGTCTCGAAGGAGGCCTGGCAAATGTGGGAGCGGGCTTGCTCCCACATTTGTTTTGCGGAGAATTCAGGATTCGCGAGCACAAAAAAAATCCCCGTATCTTTCGATACGAGGATTTTTAATATGGTCGGGGTAGGGGGATTCGAACTCCCGACATCCTGCTCCCAAAGCAGGCGCGCTACCGGACTGCGCTATACCCCGGTAATAAAAAGGCGACCTTTCAGTCGCCTTCTTCGATCAGCGCTTTTGGCCTCTGATCTTAAGATTCGATTCCAGCGTTAACTGGTCTCAAAAATGGTGGGTCGTGTGGGATTCGAACCTACGACCAATTGGTTAAAAGCCAACTGCTCTACCAACTGAGCTAACGACCCAAATATGGTCGGGGTAGGGGGATTCGAACTCCCGACATCCTGCTCCCAAAGCAGGCGCGCTACCGGACTGCGCTATACCCCGGTTTGAAATTGGCTCCGTGACCAGGACTCGAACCTGGGACCCAATGATTAACAGTCATTTGCTCTACCGACTGAGCTATCACGGAACTACATATTTCAAAGTTACTGCTGTGTTGCTTCCTCTTCGACCCTGTCCGTATCGCTACGTTAGCGTCTCTGAGGCGCGCTATTCTACAATCTTAAAAACCCCTGTCAACCCTTTAAATTGCTTTTAAGACAATGATTTGCGCTTCTTTCTGATTTCTTCTTGGGGAGAAGAAACCCGTGGGCTGACGTTGCTGCGGGGCGCACTTTACAAGCCTTTGCCTTACAGTTCAACGCCCTATCGAAAAAAAAGGCCCCGCAATGCGGGGCCTTCTATGGTTGCGCCAAGCGCAGGGCTTAATGGAAGACGATTTCGTCGTCTTTCACCGTCGCCGTGACGCGGGTGCCAGGCATAAAGCTGCCCGACAGAATCAGCTGCGCCAGTGGGTTCTCGATCCAGCGCTGGATCGCACGTTTGAGTGGCCGTGCGCCATACACCGGGTCGTAACCGACCGCGATCAGCTTGTCCAACGCTTCGCCGCTCAGCTCAAGGTCCAGTTCGCGCTCAGCCAGACGGCTACGCAGGCGGCCCAACTGGATCTCGGTGATGCCCGCGATCTGATCCCGCGCCAGAGGCTCGAAGATCACCACTTCATCGACCCGGTTGATGAATTCCGGACGGAAGTGCGTGGTCAACGCGTCCATCACCGCCGCACGCTGAGCTTCACGATCACCCACCAATTCCTGGATCTGTGCCGACCCCAGGTTGGAAGTCATCACGATCACCGTATTGCGGAAGTCCACCGTACGCCCGTGGCTGTCCGTCAAGCGACCATCCTCCAGCACCTGCAGCAAGATGTTGAACACATCCGGGTGCGCCTTCTCGACCTCATCCAGCAGGATCACCGAGTAAGGCTTGCGCCGCACGGCTTCGGTCAGATAACCGCCCTCTTCATAGCCTACATAGCCTGGCGGTGCGCCGATAAGGCGAGCCACCGAGTGTTTCTCCATGAATTCGGACATATCGATCCGCACCATGGCCTCTTCAGTATCAAAGAGGAACTCGGCCAGGGCCTTGCACAACTCGGTCTTACCCACACCGGTCGGGCCGAGGAACATGAACGAGCCGCTTGGACGGTTCGGGTCGGACAAACCTGCCCGGGAACGCCGTACCGCGTTGGACACCGCCACCACGGCCTCTTCCTGGCCGATGACGCGCTGATGCAACAGGCTTTCCATCTTCAGCAACTTGTCGCGCTCGCCTTCGAGCATCTTAGACACAGGAATACCGGTCCACTTGGAGACTACTTCGGCAATTTCTTCCTCCGTCACCTTGCTGCGCAGCAACTGGTTTTCAGGCTTGCCGTGCTGGTCGACCATCTGCAGGCTGCGTTCCAGGTCCGGGATCACCCCATACTGCAACTCGGCCATGCGGTTCAGGTCGCCTTTGCGGCGCGCCGCTTCAAGTTCCTGGCGAGACTGCTCGATCTTTTGCTGGATCTGCGCCGAACCCTGTACTTCGGCTTTTTCCGAGGTCCAGATTTCTTCGAGGTCCGAATACTCACGTTCCAGGCGGACAATTTCTTCCTGGAGTTTTTCCAGGCGCTTCTTGGCCGCTTCGTCTTCTTCTTTCTTCAACGCCTGGGATTCGACTTTCAGTTGAATCAGGCGCCGATCCAGGCGATCCAGCACTTCCGGCTTGGAATCGATCTCCATACGGATGCGGCTGGCCGCTTCGTCGATCAGGTCGATAGCCTTGTCCGGCAACTGGCGATCGGTGATATAGCGATGGCTCAATTTGGCCGCCGCAATGATCGCACCGTCGGTGATCGCCACCTTATGGTGGACCTCATAGCGCTCTTTCAGGCCACGCAGGATCGCGATGGTGTCTTCTTCGCTCGGTTCTTCCACCAGCACTTTCTGGAAGCGACGCTCAAGGGCTGCGTCCTTTTCGATGTACTGACGGTATTCGTTGAGCGTAGTAGCGCCGACGCAGTGCAACTCACCCCGCGCCAAGGCGGGCTTGAGCATGTTGCCGGCGTCCATGGAGCCTTCGCCCTTACCGGCGCCGACCATGGTGTGCAATTCGTCGATAAACAGAATGATCTGCCCTTCCTGCTTCGACAATTCGTTAAGCAAGGATTTGAGGCGCTCTTCGAACTCACCCCGGAACTTGGCACCGGCAATCAGCGAGCCCATATCCAGAGACAGCAGGCGCTTGCCTTTGAGGCCGTCTGGCACTTCACCATTAATGATGCGCTGGGCCAAGCCCTCGGCAATCGCGGTTTTACCCACGCCAGGTTCACCGATCAACACCGGGTTGTTCTTGGTGCGACGTTGCAACACCTGGATGGTGCGACGAATCTCGTCGTCACGGCCGATCACCGGGTCCAGCTTGCCTTCTTCGGCACGCTTGGTCAGGTCTACGGTGTATTTGTCCAAGGCCTGGCGCGACTCCTCATGGTTAGGGTCGTTCACCGCCTCGCCGCCACGCAGGTTGTTGATGGCGTTTTCCAGGGCTTTCTTGCTCACGCCCTGGCCCAGCAACAATTTGCCGAGCTTGCTGTTGTCGTCCATGGCGGCGAGCAGCACCAGTTCGCTGGAGATGAACTGGTCACCTTTCTGCTGGGCCAGGCGGTCGGCCTGGTTGAGCAGGCGCGCCAGATCCTGGGACATATTCACGTCACCGGTGGGATTCTGGATTTTCGGCAGTTGGTCGAGCTCTTTGCTCAACTCCTTGCGCAGGCTGTTAACGTCAAAGCCCACCTGCATCAGCAAGGGTTTGATAGAACCACCTTGCTGTTCCAGGAGTGCCTGCATCAAGTGCGCAGGTTCAATGGCCGGGTGGTCGAGGCCCACCGCCAAGGATTGAGAGTCGGACAAGGCCAACTGTAATTTGCTGGTTAAACGATCAATACGCATTAGTCACCTTCCTTTTGAGCAGGCCGGAGCTATGAACAAACACATCCTGAATGAAGAAACCTGCCAGATACCCTTATAGATGGGGTGGATTCTGGGCGTTTCAAGCGGCGGACGGTTGATACAGGTCAGGACAGTCTAGCGTTCAAGCCAGATAAGGGAGGCGAATCGGCCCGTACGCGGGCTGCGGCGATAAGAAAAGAAACGCGGGTCGGTCACAGTGCACAAACCGCCACCATACACAGCGGAAACACCGCGCACTCCCAGACGCAGACGCGCCAGCTGGTAGATGTCGGCCATGAACTTGCCAGCGTTGTGGCTGGGAACAAAGGCTTCAGCGGTGGCCGGCAGTTGCTGCATGAACACTTCACGCACCTCCGGGCCAACTTCGAAGGCTTGCGGGCCAATGGCAGGGCCGAGCCAGACCAGAACGTCTGCGGGAGCGCTATCCAGGCTTTCGAACGCGGCCTCCAGCACCCCAGCGGCCAAGCCACGCCAACCGGCATGGGCTGCAGCAACGCGGGTGCCCGCTCGATTACAGAACAGCGCAGGCAGGCAATCGGCGGTCATGGATGTGCAGGCGATGCCAGCGGTGCTGGTCCAACTGCCGTCTGCCTCGACAGTACGGCCCGGATCGGCCTCAACCACCTGAGTGCCATGGACTTGACGCAACCAGGCAGGCTGGATATCGAAGGCGTCACTCAGGCGACGACGATTTTCAAGGACGGCCTCAAGGCTGTCCTCGACATGATCGCCCAGGTTGAGGCTGTCGAACGGCGCCAGGCTGACGCCGCCCGCACGGGTGGTGACGCAGGCTTTTACCCGGGCCGGCGCGGGCCAGTCAGGTATCAGCCAGTCATTCATCCGACAAACGCCTCGCGATCCTGCTTGAGAAGCGAAAGCAGCCAGACCAGATCGTCTGGAAGTGGCGATTCCCAGCTCATGCGCTTACCGCTCGTCGGATGATCCAGTTCCAGGAAGCGTGCATGCAGTGCCTGGCGCGGGAACGTCTTGAGCGACTCAACCATGGTCTGGCTGGCCGCCGGCGGAATACGGAAGCGGCCACCGTAGGCTGGGTCGCCGACCAACGGAAAGTTGATGTGCGCCATGTGCACGCGAATCTGGTGGGTACGCCCGGTTTCCAGCTTGACCCGCACATGGGTGTGGGAGCGGAAACGCTCCAGCACACGGTAGTGGCTGACGGCCTGCTTGCCGCCCTCCATCACCGCCATACGCTGGCGCTGCTGGCCGTGACGACCAATGGGCGCGTTGATTTTGCCACCGGCCACAACGACGCCGATCACAATGCACTCATAGATGCGGCTGACGCTACGGCTCTGCAATTGCGTAACCAGTTGCGTCTGCGCCTGAATGGTCTTGGCTACCACCATAAGGCCGGTGGTGTCCTTGTCCAGACGGTGCACGATGCCGCAGCGCGGCACATTGATGATGTCCGGCACGTGGTGCAACAGGGCATTGAGCAAGGTGCCATCAGCGTGCCCGGCGGCCGGGTGAACCACCAGGCCCGCGGGTTTGTTGATGACCAGGATGTCGTCGTCTTCATAGACGATATCCAGCTCGATGTCCTGGGCAACCCATTCTCCCTGGGCTTCCTGCTCGGCAGTCAGCTCAAGAATCGCACCGCCATGGACTATGTCTCGCGGGCGGATAACCGCTCCATCCACAGTCAGGCGGCCGTCTTTGATCCAGGCGGAAAGGCGCGAGCGCGAGTGCTCAGCGAATAATTGTGCGGCGACTTGATCGAGGCGTTGGCCGCCCAATTCGGACGGCACCTCTGCGCGAAGTTCAATTTTATCGGACATGCTCAGACTAGGCGTGGCGTAGCCTTTGGTTTCGGCTGCGCGCTTGTGGTTAAATACGGCGTCTTTTGCCCCGAGGCTTCCAACGGGGCGCTCATCATAACAGGACGGCCCCGCCCAAGACAGCGGCCGTCATAGGGACGCAAGCCGCCATGCAAGTGAAACACCTGCTGCTGATCGCCATCCTCGCCATGACTGCTGCTTGCTCGTCAACAAAGGACGTCGTCGACGAAAACCTGAGCGAAGTCGAGCTGTACCAGCAAGCTCAGACAGACTTGGACAATAATAGCTTCACCAGCGCCACAGCGAAGCTGAAGGCATTGGAGTCGCGTTACCCGTTCGGCCGCTATGCCGACCAGGCCCAGCTTGAGCTGATCTACGCCAACTACAAGAACGCCGAGCCGGAAGCTGCCAAGTCCGCTGCCGAGCGTTTCATCCGCCTGCACCCGCAGCACCCGAACGTGGACTACGCCTACTACATGAAGGGCCTGACCTCGTTCGACCAGGATGTTGGCCTGCTGGCGCGCTTCCTGCCGCTGGACATGACCAAGCGCGACCCGGGTGCTGCCCGCGACTCCTATAACGAGTTCGCCCAGCTGACCAGCCGCTACCCCAACAGCCGCTATGCGCCGGACGCCAAGCAGCGCATGATCTACCTGCGCAACCTGCTGGCTTCGTACGAGATCCACGTGGCCCACTACTACCTGACCCGACAGGCTTATGTGGCCGCAGCCAACCGTGGCCGCTACGTGGTGGAAAACTTCCAGGAAACCCCGTCCGTGGGTGACGGCCTGGCCGTGATGACCGAGGCTTACCAGCGTCTGCACCTGGACACCCTCGCGACTACCAGCCTGGAAACCCTGAAGCTCAACTACCCTGACCACCCTAGCCTGAAAGACGGCCAGTTCGTGCCTCAGGTTGACGAAGCGGACAACCGTTCGTGGCTGAGCAAGTACACCCTAGGCCTGATCGAGTCCCGTCCACCGCTGCCGCCGGGTGAAACCCGCGCCAACCAGGACGTGATCAAGCAGTACCAGGACGCCAAGGACGCCATTCCTTCGGAGCTCAAGCCGCACGACGAGAACGGCGATGTGATCGAAGAAGAAGAGCCGCAAGCCCTGGGCGACAACCAGGACCGTTCGTGGTTCAGCTACATGACCTTCGGTGTGTTCGACTGATTGTTCGACGCAACGCAAAAGGGAGCTCTGAAGGAGCTCCCTTTTTTATGAGCGAGTATTTATTGCCCTGTGCGCCCGTGACCACCTTGGCTAAACTGGCGCATTCCTTGTCGAGAAACTGCCCATCATGCTTCGTCTACTGTTCTGGATTGCCGTCATTGCTGCCGCGGTATGGTTCTGGCGCAAATTCAAAAACCCTGCCTCCCGTCAGCAACGGCCTGCCGAGCCGGATGCAGCCCTGATGGTGCGTTGCGCTCACTGTGGCGTGCACCTGCCGCAGGACCGCGCACTGAGCTCACGTCAGGAATGGTACTGCACCCAGGCGCACCTGGAACAAGGGCCAAAGTCTATCCAGCGTTGAGGCGACCTGCGGGGGCGTAAGGCGCTGGATCGATGATCGGAGCCCGCGCCAGCAGCAAATCGGTGAACAACTGGCAAGATGCCGGTGCGAGTACCAGACCATTGCGGTAATGCCCACAATTGAGCCACAGCCCCCTGAAGCCAGGGACCTCACCGATAAACGGTATACCTTCGGGTGAGCCAGGCCGCAAACCGGCCCAATGCCCGACCACTTCGGCGTCCGTCAAGGCGGGAATCAGTTCCTGCGCAGATGCCTTGAGGCTTTCAAGCGCGGTGTCGGTCGGCGTCTTGTCGAATCCCTCATACTCCAACGTGCTGCCGATCAGGATGTGCCCATCCCGCCGCGGGATCGCATAACGCCCCTTGGCCAGGACCATGCTGGATAAAAAATCGGACGCGCATTTGTACAGGATCATCTGGCCTTTAACCGGCTCCACGGGTAGCCCCAAGCCCAGCGTATCCAGCAGTTGCCCGCTCCAGGCGCCGGCCGCGAGCACCACGTGATCCCCCAAAACGTGGCCCGTAGCGGTATTCACACCCACCACCCTGCCGCCGCCGAGTACAAAGCCCGACACATCGCATTGCTCGCGAATCGTCACGTTCGGCAACGCCAGCAGCGCCGCCTTCAATGATTTGACCAGGCGCGGGTTGCGAATATTGGCCACGTTGGCCATGTAGATCGCCTGGGAGTAGCCACCCCCCAGCACCGGCACCGCGTCATGGGCCGCCGATACATCCACCTTGCTCAACGGTCGCCCTTCACGGGCAGCCCAGGCCAGTGCTTGCGCTTCGTCATCCAGGTCGAGCCAATACAAACCCGTGGTATGTACCTCCGGATCGACGCCGGTAGCAGCAAATAGCCGTTGCGCCAGTTGAGGGTAAAAATCCTGGGACCAATGGGCCAAGGCAGTGACCGCCTGGCTATAGCGCCACGGGTACAACGGCGAGACAATCCCACCGCCCGCCCAGGAAGCCTCTTGCCCAAGCCCACCGCGCTCCAGCAGCGTGACCGCCTGGCCCTCACTGGCGAGGTTGTACGCCGTCAACAGACCGATTACTCCGCCGCCGACAATCACTACTTGCTGTTGCTTAGCCATCATTTGATCCAGCCGATAAACAGGGAAAGGCGCGCCCGGCGCCCACGCTTCAAGTACGCTCATCCTTGCCCCCAGCAGACCTTGGGCGACATTTCAGGCCCTGCTCCCGGGTTGCCGCGCATACCGGTGCTGGTCAAGCTGAATGCTGCGCACTCGTCGTTCGCCATGACCGAGTCCGCAGCGGGTGTGGCGAGCAGGTCAAAATCCTGAGGGTTGAGGACGGCACTGATTCTATAATGATCATTGCCCGCGCTGACGTCGCCTGCATCAATAAAAGTGCCATTCCTCGTATAAGAACGCTCCAGTTGCTGGGCCTGTTCGCTCAACAACGCGACGATCTGCGCCCGATACGCCTTCTTCACCTGGCTGAGGTACCCGGGATACGCAATCCCGGCCAGCAACGCGATGATCGCCACGACGATCAGTAACTCAATCAGGGTAAAACCCTGGCTCTCCTTGCCCATCCGATTGCTCCTTATTGAAGTTGCCGCCATAAGACCCGTCGAAACCTGACGCGGCCGCCCTCCTCTACACGGGCATAGACCGTCTCCAGCACCGTGCGCGATTGCCCCGCGAGACCGACCGAAGTGACTCGAAAAAGCGTGGCCAGGGAATGGGACGGCAAATGAGCCAGCCCTTCACCCTCGCCGAGGGATTGAATGCCATAAAACCCATTCTTCAAGGCAAGCCAGGTGATCGCCGAGACAGGGTTCGTCCCGGCCGCCGTCAAGGAAAACGCTTCAGCAGGCGGCGCACAACGGGTGATCGAGTGGCAGACAGGCATCGCCTGGCCAACCTTTTGCACGGCCGATTCCCCCAACCTCAGGCCGCTTTCGGCAGATTGAAACGATTGATTGCGATGCCAGAGGCTGCTCGCGACTTTTTGCTGGGAGACCGCAGCCTGTATCGAGGACAGCCCCACCTGCGACAGCACCAACAGGAACACCAGACTGATCAGCAGCACCGTCCCGGCCTGCCGCATATGGATACCGCCCTGCATGGTCATTGCCCCTACCCCAGCCGATTTCGCAGTGCCGCCACGACACTGTAGGTCTGGTCCTTCACCCGCCCAGAGGGATCTTGAAGGGTCATGAGAATGCGCACGCTGCGTATCAGCGACTCATCGGCCGGATGGCTGTCATAGCGCACCACAACTGTCGATACCGAGGTGGCCGCCATGCCGAAGCTGACGTCGAATGCCCGCACGTTATCCATCAATACTGCCTTGGCCGGTGCTGCCGGGGTACTGATCTTCAACTGACCCGATTCGTAGGTGTAGGTAAGTTGGCGTATGCCAAAGCGAAGTTGGCCGGGTTCGGCTCCGGGTGGTGTGCCTGCATAAGCCCTGGCCGCCTCCTTGCAGTCGGACAACACTGTCCAGTCAGTCTTGCCGACGCCATCGCCGACATTCGCGGTCACCAGCGTCAGTGACTTCGCACTCCCCGCAGCTTCCCAGCTTATCGGCCGATCAAAGGCAGCCGGAGCATTGTCGATAGCGGCCACGGCCAAACACCCCAGCATGCCTGCCTGGCGAATATCCTGGGTGATCTTGCTCAGCACAAACCGCGCATCATCCTGCAGCAGCATGGCGGCCTGCTGGCTGGCATGGGTCAACCGCGAACTGATCAGTATCTGGCTCGCCCCCAGTATCAAGATCAACCCGATGGCAAGCGCCAGCAACACTTCCACCAGACTGAAACCTCGCCCAAGACGCTTCATTGCGACACTCCCTGTTCATTACTGATTCGACTGGTCAGGGTGAAGGTTTCCCGCGCCCCTGGGCGGTTTGCTGCTCGGGCATCCGCCCAACTGATGCTGATGGTGACCTCTTGCCCGTTCACCACCACTGAACCTTTGGCATCCTCGCCGGCAAAACCCGTGATATTGGCCTCGAAATCGTGCAGGTCGAGGTCACGCACGCTGGCGGTGGCAGTGTTGGGCGGCGCCAACTCCGCCCTGCCCCATGTGTAATCGGCGCCAGCATTGGTGCGAATGCGGTCGAGCATGTCATAGGCAATAAAACTGGCTTTGCTGGTCATCCTGGCGCTGTTGGTGTACTTGAGCGCGTTGAGTTGCAGCACCGCAGCGCCCATCAGGCCGATCGCCAAAATCAACAGCGCTACCAGCACCTCGACCAGCGTCATGCCGGATTGGCGCGAGTGCGCAACGCGCAGGAATCGGTTCTGGCAGGCTGGCATTTGCGTCGTCATCCATGTCGAAGGCCGGTGAAAAAAAGCAGGCAAGACCTGCTGTGCGACCCAAGACTAGCGTCGGTTTTCGAGCGGCGCTGCTCCCGGAACAAAGGGAAATACTTTGGACATAAAGGCCATCATCCAGCGCCAACGACCAAGCGCTATACCTAAAAAACCTACTCGTGCCCAAGGAGGGAACGCACATGAAACAAGAAGGTTTCACCCTGATTGAGATGTTGCTGGGGCTGATCGTCACCAGTTTCCTCGCGCAACTGGCCGTACCCGGTTTCAAGGGTTTACATGAATCGCAGCAACGACAAAACGTGGCCCAAGCACTTGCCTCCGGGCTGCGCTACGCACGCACCGAGGCCATCGCGCGTAACCGGGCGGTGGTCATTCATGCAAAGGACGAGGACTGGAGCCTGGGATGGCGCGTGATACTGGATGTGAGTGGGCGCGGCCACCTGGATGACGACAATCCGGTATTGCTGGAGCGCGAGAGCAATGGGCGCGTGCCGGTCGCCGGTAATGGCCCGGTTACGAGCCAGGTGCGCTTCAGCGGCCTGGGGGAGCCAGTGTTCGCCGGCGGGGGATTTCGTGCCGGCACCGTGCATGTGTGTGGCAAGGACCAGGCACAGAGCCTGTATCAGATCGTGCTGGCCCCCAGCGGGCGCGTCAGCCTGCGCAGTGACAAGACCGAACAGGCCTTATGCCGAGGCTATTCCAGCACCCTGGCCGTCAGAGCAGCGAGCGGACCCGCAGTTCCTTGGGCATCGAGAACGTGATGTTTTCTTCACGACCCGCCAGCTCATCGGCGCCGGTAGCACCCCAGGCTTGCAACTGTTGGATCACACCGCGCACCAGCACTTCCGGAGCGGAGGCACCCGCCGTGATGCCGATACGCTCAACGCCATCGAACCAGCTGCGCTGCATGTCTTCGGCACCGTCGATCAAGTACGCCGGCGTGGCCATGCGTTCGGCCAGCTCACGCAAGCGGTTGGAGTTGGAACTGTTAGGGCTGCCGACCACCAGCACAACATCACACTCATTCGCCAGTTGCTTGACCGCATCCTGACGGTTTTGCGTGGCGTAGCAGATGTCATCCTTGCGTGGGCCGCCAATGACCGGGAAACGCGTGCGCAGGGCATCGATGACGCGGCTGGTATCGTCCATGGACAAGGTGGTCTGGGTAACGAAAGCCAGGCGGTCGGGATTGTGCACCTGCAAGTTGGCGACGTCTTTTTCGTCTTCAACCAGGTAGATGGCGCCGCCGTTGCTGGCGTCGTACTGGCCCATGGTGCCTTCGACTTCCGGGTGACCGGCATGGCCGATCAGGATGCATTCGCGACCGTCGCGGCTATAGCGCGCCACTTCGATGTGCACCTTGGTCACCAGCGGACAGGTGGCATCGAACACTTTTAGGCCACGGCCGGCCGCTTCGGTACGTACGGCCTGGGACACGCCATGGGCACTGAAGATGACGATAACGTCGTCGGGTACCTGGTCGAGCTCTTCGACAAAGATCGCACCGCGTGCGCGCAGGTCTTCGACCACGAACTTGTTATGCACGACTTCGTGGCGCACATAAATCGGCGGCCCGAAGACTTCCAAGGCGCGGTTGACGATTTCGATCGCCCGGTCCACGCCAGCGCAGAAGCCACGGGGGTTGGCGAGTTTGATTTGCATGCTGTGCCTCGTGCCTTGCAGGCCAAGAAATTGGATCAACTCAGCTCTATAGAATAAGCGTCTGTATGAGCGGGCTTGCCCGCGATGCAAACGTCTCGATGTATCAGGTACACCGAGGTGATGCTATCGCAGGCAAGCCAGCTCCCACACAAGCCAGCCCCACAGGAACCGGTTTCGTCAGTTAGAGCGCTTTAACGTCGATGATTTCAACATCAAACGTCAAGGTTTTACCGGCCAACGGATGGTTGAAGTCGATGGTCACTTGCGTGTCATCGAAAGCTTTTACCACGCCGGGCAGTTCAGTATTCGCCGCATCATTGAAGATCACCAGCAAACCTTCCGACAGGTCCATACCCTCGAACTGCGAACGCGGGATGATCTGCACGTTTTGCGGGTTGGGTTGGCCGAAGGCGTTTTCCGGCAGGATCTGCAGGTTGCGCTTGTCGCCCGCCTTGAACCCGAACAATGCCGCTTCAAAACCAGGCAGCAGGTTACCGTCACCAACCTTGAAGGTCGCCGGGGCTTTGTCGAAGGTGCTGTCTACCGTGTCGCCATTCTCCAGGCGCAATGCGAAATGCAAAGTGACTTCCGTGTTCTGGCCGATGCGTTGCTCAGCCAATACCTGATCAGTCATTGACGGTTTCTCCGGTTTTCTTGCTCTTGAACATATCCAGCGCCAGCATGATTGCACCAACGGTGATGGCGCTGTCGGCAAAGTTGAACGCAGGGAAGTAGTGGCGGTTCTGCCAGTGCACCAGGATGAAGTCGATCACATGGCCCAGGGCGATGCGGTCATACAGGTTACCCAGCGCGCCGCCCAACACCAGGGCCAGCGCGATAGCCAGCCAGGTGTCGTCGCGACCCAGGCGCTTTAGCCACACCACCAGCACGGCACTGACCACAAGGGCGATCACCGCGAACAGCCAGCGCTGCCAGCCGCCGCCGTCAGCGAGGAAGCTGAAGGCGGCGCCAGTGTTGTAGGCCAGGGTCCAGCTGAAGTAATCCGGAATCACCACGATTTGCTGGAACATTTCCAGGGAGCCCTCGAAGTGAGCCTTGCTGACCTGGTCAATAACCAGCACCAGCAGGCTCAGTACGAGCCAGCCCAGACGTCCGAAACGACTGGCTGCATTAGGCATAGTGGCGAACCTCGCCTTCACCGCTGATGTTATCGACACAACGACCGCAGATTTCCGGGTGCTCAGGGTTCACACCGACATCTTCACGGCAGTGCCAGCAACGGGCGCATTTAGGGAAGGCCGATTTCACCACCTTGAGCTTCAGGCCCGGTACCTCGGTGACCACGGCATCTGCCGGGGCCTGGGCGAAAGGTGCCAGGCTCGCGGTGGAGGTGATCAGTACGAAGCGCAGTTCGTTGCTCAGCTTGGCCAGGTCAGCAGTCAGGCCATCCTCGGCAAACAGGGTGACTTCGGCTTGCAGGTTGCCACCCACGGCCTTGGCCGCACGCTGGACTTCCAGTTCCTTGTTCACCGCAACCTTGACGGCCATGACGCCCGCCCAGTACTCGCGGCCCAGTTCGAAGTCGGCCGGCAGTTCGGTCAAGCCTTCGTACCAGGTGTTGAGCATGACGGACTCGTTACGCTCGCCCGGCAGGTATTCCCACAGCTCGTCGGCGGTGAACGCCAGGATCGGTGCGATCCAGCGCACCAGCGCTTCGCTGATGTGGTACAGCGCGGTCTGCGCCGAACGGCGAGCTTTGCTGTTGGCGCCGGTGGTGTACTGGCGGTCCTTGATGATGTCGAGGTAGAAACCGCCCAGCTCCTGCACGCAGAAGTTGTGGATCTTGGAGTAGACATTCCAGAAGCGGTATTCGCCGTAGTGCTCTTGCAACTCACGCTGCAGCAACAGGGTACGGTCCACGGCCCAACGGTCCAGCGCGAGCATGTCTTCGGCCGGCAGCAGGTCGGTGGCCGGGTTGAAACCGGTCAGGTTCGACAGCATGAAGCGCGCGGTATTGCGGATACGACGATAGGCGTCGGCGCTGCGTTGCAGGATCTGCTCCGAAACAGCCATCTCACCCGAATAGTCAGTCGAGGCCACCCACAGACGCATGATGTCGGCGCCCAGGGTGTCATTGACCTTTTGCGGCGCAATCACGTTGCCCAGGGATTTGGACATCTTGCGGCCGTTCTCGTCGACGGTGAAACCGTGGGTCAGCAGTTCGCGGTACGGTGCGTGGTCGTCGATGGCGCAACCGGTCAGCAGCGACGAGTGGAACCAGCCACGGTGTTGGTCCGAACCTTCCAGGTACAGGTCGGCGCGCGGGCCGGCCTCGTGACCCATCGGATGCGAGCCACGCAGCACGTGCCAGTGAGTGGTGCCCGAATCGAACCACACGTCGAGGGTGTCGCTGATCTTGTCGTACAGCGGCGCTTCATCGCCCAACAGCTCGGCGGCGTCCAGCTTGAACCAGGCTTCGATACCTTCCTGCTCAACGCGCTGGGCCACAAGCTCCATCAGTTCGACGGTGCGAGGATGCAGCTCGCCGCTTTCCTTGTTCAGGAAGAACGGAATCGGCACGCCCCAGTTACGTTGGCGGGAGATGCACCAGTCCGGACGATTGGCGATCATCGAATGCAGGCGCGCCTGGCCCCAGGCCGGAACGAACGTGGTGTCTTCGATGGCCTTGATCGCGCGGTTACGCAGGGTATCGCCGCTGGTCGGCTCTTTGTCCATACCGATAAACCACTGCGCAGTGGCGCGGTAGATCAGCGGGGTCTTGTGGCGCCAGCAGTGCATGTAGCTGTGCTTGATGGTTTCGGTGTGCAACAGCGCGCCGACTTCCGAGAGCTTGTCGATGATCGGCTGGTTGGCCTTGAAGATGAACTGGCCGCCGAAGAACTCCAGGGACGGCGCGTACACGCCATTGCTTTGCACTGGATTCAGAATGTCGTCGTTGACCATGCCATAGGCTTTGCAGGTCACGAAGTCGTCTACGCCATAGGCGGGCGCAGAGTGAACAATGCCAGTGCCGGCGCCCAGCTCCACGTAGTCCGCCAGGTACACCGGCGACAGACGGTCATAGAACGGGTGACGGAAGTTGATCAGCTCCAGCGCGGAACCCGTGGTGGTAGCGATCACCGAACCTTGCAGCTCGTAACGCGCCAGGCACGACTCGACCATTTCCTCGGCCAGCACCAGCAGGCGATCACCAACGTCCACCAGGGCGTAGGTGAATTCCGGGTGCACGTTCAGCGCCTGGTTGGCCGGGATGGTCCACGGGGTGGTGGTCCAGATCACGATGGCCGCTGGCTTGCTCAGGCTTGCCAGGCCGAAAGCCTCGGCCAGCTTGGCGTCGTCGGCGATCGGGAAGGCTACGTCGATGGTCGAGGACTTCTTGTCTTCGTACTCCACTTCCGCTTCGGCCAAGGCCGAACCGCAGTCGAAGCACCAGTTCACGGGCTTGAGGCCCTTGAACACGAAACCGCCTTTGACGATTTCGGCCAAGGCGCGGATTTCACCGGCCTCGTTCTTGAAGTTCATGGTCTTGTAGGGGTTGTCCCACTCGCCGAGCACACCCAGGCGGATGAATTCAGACTTCTGCCCTTCGATCTGCTCGGCGGCGTAGGCACGGCACAGTTCGCGGGTCTTGTCCGCGCCCAGGTTCTTGCCGTAAGTCACTTCGACTTTGTGCTCGATCGGCAGGCCGTGGCAGTCCCAACCCGGGACATACGGCGCGTCGAAGCCCGACAGGGTCTTGGAGCGCAGGATCATGTCCTTGAGAATCTTGTTCAGCGCGTGACCGATGTGAATCGTGCCGTTGGCATAAGGAGGGCCGTCGTGCAGGACGAACTTCGGACGATCCTTGCCAATTTCGCGCAACTTTCCGTACAGGCCAATACTGTCCCAGCGCTGCAGGATCTGCGGTTCGCGCTGTGGCAGGCCGGCCTTCATTGGGAAGGCGGTGTCCGGAAGGTTTAGCGTGGCTTTATAGTCGGTCATTTAAGGCTCTTCGGTTAGCGATGGGCGCTAGGTGCGGCTAGTGCACGGGCGGCGGCGACATCCGCATTGATCGCCGTTTTCAACGCCTCCAGGGAGGCGAAACGCTGCTCTTCACGCAGCTTCTGGTGGAAAACCACCGTCAAACGCCGGTCGTATAAATCACCGGCAAAATCCAAAAGGTGAACTTCCAGGTGGGCCTTGCCATCACCTGCAACCGTGGGTCTGACGCCTATATTGGCGACTCCCGGCCACGATTGGCCATCGATGTCGACACTTACCAGGTAAACCCCGGTCAGCGGCACACGACGGCGCTTGAGTTGCACGTTTGCGGTTGGCGTGCCCAATTGGCGCGCCAGCTTCTGGCCGTGCAATACCCGTCCGGCAATGCGGAACGGGCGGCCGAGCAAACGCTCGGCCAGGTCGAAGTCGGCGGCGGCCAGGGCGTTACGCACCTGGGTGCTGCTCACGCGCAGGCCGTCCAGTTCGACGGTTTGCGCGGCCTCGACAGTGAAACCCTGATTCACACCGGCATGTTGCAGGAAATCGAAATCCCCGACCCGGTCACAACCGAAATGGAAGTCGTCGCCGACCTCCAGGTGCTGCACACCCAAGCCGTCCACCAGGATGCGGTCGACGAACTCGGCGGCGCTGAGGCTGCGCAAACGCTGGTTGAATGCCAGGCAGAGGACACGGTCCACGCCCTCCTCCGCCAACAGCTGCAACTTGTCCCGCAAGCGCGCCAAGCGTGCCGGCGCCGTTTCCGGGGTAAAGAACTCCCGCGGTTGTGGCTCAAAAATCACCACGCAGCTGGGCACGCCCAACTCGACCGCACGCTCGCGCAGCCGAGCCAGGATAGCCTGGTGGCCACGGTGAACACCGTCAAAGTTGCCAATAGTGGCGACGCAGCCCCGATGCTCGGGGCGCAGGTTGTGGAGACCTCGAACCAGCTGCATAACGCGCTTCTTGCTCATAAAGTGGTCGATTATAACCACACCCAGCCCCGGACGACAGGCAACAGCGCAGGCCAAATGGGTCGAATCGATAAAACAACTGTTTTATCGCGGCAAACTCGCTATCCCAGCGACTTGCGATTGAAATCGCGCAGGCGGAAGCCCTGCAACAGCAACATCCCGAAGTACACCACCACGCCCGCCACTACCAACGCGCCCAGGCGCATGAAGCGCTCCAGCATATCGCCATCACCCCAGGCCGGCATCACCTGCATCAGCCCCACCAGCACCGCGGACATTGCGGCCACCGCCACAAGCAACTTGAGCGTGAACATTCCCCAACCCGGCTGCGGCTGGTACATCTGCTGCTTGCGCAGCTGATAAAACAACAGGCCGGCATTGATACAGGCACCGGCACTGATCGCCAGCGCCAGCCCGGCATGGGCCAACGGACCGATAAACAGCAGGTTGAGCAACTGTGTGACGATCAGCGTGAAAATCGCGATCTTCACCGGCGTGCGGATGTTTTGCTGTGCGTAGAAGCCCGGCGCCAGCACCTTGATCACGATAATACCGAGCAGGCCGACAGAGTAGGCAACCAGCGCGTGCTGAGTCATCAAGGCGTCATGTGCATCGAATTGCCCGTATTGAAACAGCGAGACCGTCAGCGGTTCGGCGAGGATTCCCAAGGCCAGCGCGCATGGCAACACCAATAGAAAGCACAGACGCAGGCCCCAATCGAGAATGCGCGAATACTCCTGACGATCCTTGCTGGCATAGGTGCGCGCCAGGGTCGGCAGCAGGATCGTGCCCAATGCCACGCCAAGCACACCGGATGGCAACTCCATCAGACGGTCGGCGTAATACATCCACGATACCGACCCGGACACCAGCAACGAGGCAAACGCGGTGTTGATGATCAGCGAAATCTGACTGACCGACACCCCGAGGATCGCCGGCAGCATATTGCGCATCACGCGCCAGACGCCGGTGTCCTTGAGGTTCAGGCGCGGCAGTACGAGCATGCCGATTTTTTTCAGGTGCGGCAGTTGGTACAACAACTGCGCCAGGCCGCCGGCCAGCACCGCCCAACCCAGGGCCATGACCGGAGGGTCGAAATACGGCGTGAGGAACAGCGCAAAAATAATCATGCTGACGTTCAGCAAGGTCGGCACAAAGGCCGGTACCGAGAAACGATTCCAGGTATTGAGGATCGCCCCGGCGAGCGAAGACAGGGAAATCAGCAATATATAAGGAAAGGTCACCCGCAGCAGATCAGTGGTCAGCGCGAACTTTTCCGGCGTGTTGGCAAAACCGGGCGCCGTGGCCCAGATCACCCAGGGCGCGGCGAGCATCCCGACGATGGTTACCAGCATCAGCACCAGCGTCAGCAAACCCGAGACGTAGGCGATGAACGTACGAGTCGCCTCCTCGCCATGCTGGGTCTTGTATTCGGCCAGAATCGGCACGAACGCCTGGGAAAACGCGCCTTCGGCAAAGATCCGCCGCAACAGGTTGGGCAGTTTAAAGGCAATAAAGAAGGCATCGGTGGCCATGCTGGCGCCAAAGATGCGGGCCAGCAGGGTGTCGCGCACGAACCCCAATACCCGGGAAATCATCGTGATAGAGCTGACGGCAGCCAACGATTTGAGCAGATTCATTGAAAGAGTTTGCGCCTATAGATAAAGAGCAGGCGAACTACGCGCCCACTTATGCGATACTGCGCGCCTGCAACAGCACAGAGCCAAAGCTCGCGAGTTTACAGGTCAAGCGCCGGAAATAAATCACCCGCCTCTTCAGATCGACCACTCAGCAGTTCGCATCAGCCGCCCTTGACAACCCGTCAAGTCATCGGCATGATTCGCGGCCTATTTTGTTTGCTATTTCCTAAAAAGTCTTTCGAGGAGCTCGACGGTGGCCAACACACCTTCCGCCAAAAAACGTGCAAAACAGGCTGAGAAGCGTCGCAGCCACAACGCCAGCCTGCGTTCCATGGTTCGCACCTACATCAAGAATGTAGTCAAAGCCATCGACACCAAAGACGCTGAAAAAGCTCAAGCAGCTTACGTTCTGGCTGTGCCTGTTATCGACCGTATGGCCGATAAAGGCATCATCCACAAGAACAAGGCCGCTCGCCATAAGAGCCGCCTGAATGGCCACATCAAGGCTCTGAGCGTTCCTGCTGCAGCCTAAGTGGTAACAACTGCAACGCAGCCCAGGCTGTGTAACAGTTAAGAAATGCCCCGTACCGAAAGGTCCGGGGCATTTTTGTTTGCCCCTGAAAACTGTAGGAGCGAGCTTGCTCGCGAAGATCGTTAACGATGACGCGGGAAGCCTGGCGCCCGGCGGGGCTCTCAGGTTTTTCGCGAGCAAGCTCGCTCCTACAGAAAGTTGACCGGGAATATTCTCAAGGCAAAAAAAACGCCCCGAACCAGTCGGGGCGTTTTTGCTACCACCTGATCAAAACATCAATCAATGGTGATGACCGCCTTCACCGTGGACGTGGCCGTGAGCCACTTCTTCCTGGGAAGCGTCGCGGATGGCCACGATCTTCACTTGGAAGTTCAGGCGCTGGCCAGCCAGAGGGTGGTTGCCGTCAACAGTAACGTCGTCGCCGTCCAGGTCGCGGATGGTGACGATCTGCATTTGGCCGTCCGGCGCGGAAGCGTGGAACTGCATGCCCACTTCCAGCTCATCGACACCTTCGAACATGCTGCGGCTCAAGGTGCTGACCAGTTCGGCGGAGTATTCGCCGTAGGCATCTTCAGGTTCTACGGCGACAGTCAGTTCGTCACCGACGTTCTTGCCTTCCAGAGCCTTTTCCAGGCCCGGGATGATGTTACCTGCGCCTTGCAGGTAAACCAGCGGCGCGCCGCCGGCGGAGCTGTCGATGACCTCACCAGCGTCGTTGGTCAGGGTATAGTCGATGGAGACAGCCTTGTTAGCGGCGATCGTCATGGGGCGAGACCTTTTGCATAAGAATGAAGAACGGACAAGTCTAAACAAGGATTTGCCCGAAAGCGAACGGAACCCGGACGGACGGGGCCGATCAACGGTCACGATCACAGGTTTTCATCAGGACGACGATGGGCACTGGGTGGCCGAGCTGTCTTGCGGCCACACCCAGCACCTGCGCCACCAGCCGCCCTGGCAGTCACGCGCCTGGGTGCTCGACCCCGCGCAACGCCTTGAAAAAATAGGCCAGGCCTTTGCGTGCGGCTGGTGTGCGCAAGGGCACGAATAACGATAACCTTGGCGTCTGATTCGCGGTAGGCACTCACCCATAGAGCGCCACCCAAGCCATGCACCTCCAGAGAATTCGCATGCAGACTTTTTTTATCGCGCCCACCGATTTTGGTGTGGGTCTGACCTCCATCAGCCTTGGGCTGGTGCGCACACTGGAACGGGCCGGCCTGAAAGTCGGCTTTTTCAAACCCATTGCCCAGCCACACCCTGGCGATACCGGGCCGGAACGCTCTACCGAGCTGGTGGCGCGCACCCACGGCCTGAAACCGCCGCAGCCCCTGGGCCTGGCTCACGTAGAGCGCATGCTCGGCGACGGCCAGCTCGATGAGTTGCTCGAAGAGATCATCACCCTTTACCAACAGGCAGCCGTAGGCAAAGACGTGCTGATCGTCGAAGGGATGGTGCCGACCCGCAGCGCCAGCTACGCGGCACGGGTCAACCTGCACCTGGCCAAGAGCCTGGACGCGGAAGTGATCCTGGTCTCGGCGCCGGAAAATGAAGTGCTCACCGAGCTTTCCGGCCGTGTGGAATTGCAGGCCCAACTGTTTGGCGGCCCCAAAGACCCGAAAGTGCTGGGCGTAATTCTCAACAAGGTACGCACCGACGAAAGCATGGAAGCCTTCTCGGCGCGCCTCAAAGAGCATTCGCCGCTGTTGCGCAGCGGTGATTTCCGGCTGCTCGGCTGCATCCCCTACCAACCCGAGCTGAATGCCCCGCGCACCCGCGACGTGGCCGACCTGATGGGCGCGCAGATCCTCAACGCCGGCGACTACGAAAGCCGGCGCATGACCAAGATCATCATTTGCGCGCGCACCATGCGTAACACTGTCGAGCTGCTCAAACCCGGTGTGTTGGTGGTAACCCCGGGAGATCGCGATGACATCATCCTCGCCGTCAGCCTGGCCGCCATCAATGGCGTGCCGCTGGCCGGGCTGCTGCTGACCAGCGACACCCTGCCCGACCCACGCATCATGGACCTGTGCCGAGGCGCCTTCCAGGCCGGGTTGCCGGTGTTGTCGGTGAGCACCGGCTCCTATGACACCGCCAACCAGCTCAATAGCCTCAACAAGGAAATCCCTATCGATGACCGCGAGCGTGCGGAAATCATCACCGACTTCGTCGCCAGCCACCTCGATGCGCGCTGGCTGCACCAGCGCTGCGGCACGCCAAGGGAGATGCGCCTGTCGCCGGCAGTGTTCCGTTACCAGTTGATCCAACGCGCCCAGGCCGCCAACAAACGCATCGTGTTGCCCGAAGGTAGCGAGCCGCTGACCGTACAGGCCGCCGCGATCTGCCAGGCCCGCGGCATTGCCCGTTGCGTGCTGTTGGCCAAGCCTGCGGATGTGGAGGCAGTCGCCCGCGCCCAAGGTATCGACCTGCCCGAAGGCCTGGAGATTCTCGACCCCGACCTGATTCGCCAACGCTACGTGGAGCCAATGGTCGCCTTGCGCAAGAGCAAAAGCCTCAACGCGCCCATGGCCGAGCAGCAACTGGAAGACACCGTGGTGATCGCCACCATGATGCTCGCCCTCGACGAAGTGGATGGCCTGGTCTCCGGCGTGATTCACTCCACCGCCAACACCATTCGCCCGGCGCTGCAGCTGATCAAGACCGCGCCGGGCTGCACCCTGGTGTCGTCGGTGTTCTTCATGCTGTTCCCCGAGCAGGTACTGGTGTACGGCGACTGCGTGATGAACCCGCACCCAAGCGCTGCGGAACTGGCGGAAATCGCCCTGCAAAGCGCCGACTCGGCGGCCGCGTTCGGCATCACGCCACGGGTGGCGATGATCAGCTATTCCAGCGGTGACTCGGCCAGCGGCGAGGAGGTGGAAAAAGTCCGCGAAGCCACCCTGCTCGCCCACGAACAACAAAGCTCGCTGCTGATCGACGGCCCGTTGCAATACGACGCCGCCGCCAACGAAAACGTCGCCCGACAACTGGCGCCCAACAGCCAGGTGGCAGGCAAGGCCACCGTCTTTGTATTCCCGGACCTGAACACCGGCAACACCACCCACAAAGCCGTACAACGCAGCGCCGATTGCGTGAGCCTGGGGCCGATGCTCCAGGGCCTGCGCAAACCGGTCAATGACCTGCCACGAGGCGCCCAGGTGGACGACATCGTGTACACCATCGCCCTGACGGCGATCCAAGCCGCCAACCGACCCATGGATATCTAAATGCTGGATTTTCTACCTGCCGCCGTGCGCGGGGTGATCGCTTCGCTGTTGCTGGCGCTGAACACGATCCTGCTGTGTTCGTTCCTGTTTATCGTGGCGCTGTTCAAGGCGCTGCCGTTCGCCAAGCGCCTGAGCGAATGGCTGATGAACCACACCCATGAAGCCTGGGTCACCAACAACAAGGGTTGGATGAACCTGGTGCGCCGTACGCGCTGGCACCTGACTGGCCTTGAGGGCCTGGACTACCAGCACTCGTACCTGGTGACCAGCAACCATCAGAGCTGGGTCGACATCATGGTGTTGCAGTACGTGCTCAATCGGCGCATTCGCCCCCTGAAGTTCTTCCTCAAGCAAGAGCTGATATGGGTACCGGTGATTGGCCTGGCGTGGTGGGCGCTGGGTTTTCCCTTCATGAAGCGCTACAGCAAGGCTTATTTGGAGAAGCACCCGGAGAAGAAAGGCAAAGACCTGGAAACCACGCGCAAGACCTGTGCGAAGTTTCGCGACAATCCCGTGGGGATTTTCAACTTTGCCGAAGGCACACGCTTTACGCCGGGCAAGCATGCGCAGCAGCAGTCACCGTTTCGCTACCTGCTTAAACCCAAGGCGGGCGGAATTGCGTTTGTGTTGGATGCCATGGGCGAGCAGCTCAAGTCACTGATCAATGTGACCATCCACTACCCCGCCGGGCGCCCAGGTTATTGGGATTTGCTGTGCGGTAACGTGAAGGACGTGGTGGTGCACTTTGAAGAGGTGCAGATACCGGCCGAATTCATCGGCAAGAATTATGAGCAGGATGGGGAATATCGACTGGCGTTCCAGGGCTGGATCAACCAGTTGTGGCAAGACAAGGATGCATTGTTGGAACAGCTGCACAAAGACTTTCCGGCCAGCCGCTGATCAACATGTGGATGCAATTTAATGTGGGGGCTGGCTTGCCTGCGATAGCGGTGGATCAGCTAAGGATAAATAAACTGACAGTCCGCCATCGCAGGCAAGCCAGCACCCACCGTGATCGAGTTCACATTTGAGAATATGTAAAAAGCCCGCCACCGAGTGATCGATGACGGGCTTTTTAATGGCCGCGAGGTTTAAATCGCGCCGCGCTGACGCAACAGCTCCAGCACTTGCTTGACGCTGTCTTCCAGCGACAACGCCTGGGTGTCGATCACAAGGTCGGCATTCAACGGCACGTCATAGGGGAAGGATTCGCCAGGGATGTTATCCCCACCGGCCGCGTACAAACCTTGCGGGTCACGCTCGGCGCACACCAACGGCGATGCCTGCACGTAGACGGTCAGCAGTCGGTCCGCACCAATCAGCGCCTTGGCCTGTTCACGGCCTTCGGCATCCGGCGCAACGAAAGCCGCCAGGGTCAGCAGGCCGGCTTCGTTGAACTGACGCGCCACATGAGCCGCACGACGCCAGTTCTCGGTACGCCCGGCACGGTCTTGCGGCAACCCTTTGTTCAGATCGTGACGCAGGTTCTGGCCGTCCAGCACGAACACCGCCCGGCCCATGTCGAACAGCTTGCGCTCGACCGCATAGGCCAGAGTGCTCTTGCCAGCGCCCGACAAGCCGCTGAACAACACCGTGGCCGGCTGCTGGCCGAAACGCAGGGCGCGCTCTTCGGTGGCCACATGCGCCAGGCTGCCGTGCTGCGCAGCGCCGCCATGACCCACCGGTGGCGCGATGATCATGCCCGCGGCCACCGTGCCGTTGGTCAAGCGGTCGATCACGATGAACGCGCCAGTGGTGCGGTTGCTGTCGTAACCGTCCAGGGCGATGGCGGCGTCCAGGCTGACCTTGACCCGGCCAATCTCGTTGAGCTGCAGCGAACTCGCCGGGCCTTCGGCCAGGGTGTTTACGTCCACGCGGTGCACGATGCTGGTGATGGAACCCGGCACGTAGCTGGTGGCGCGCTTGATGTCGTATTTCTTGCCCGGCAGCATCGGTTCTTCGCCCATCCACACCAGCATGGCGTCGAAGGCGTCGGTCACTTGCGGCACGTTGTCAGCATGCACCAACAGGTCGCCACGGGAGATGTCGATCTCGTCTTCCATGGTCAAGGTCACGGCCTGGCCTGGGCCTGCGTGTTCCAGCTCACCTTCAAAGGTGACGATGGATTTGACGCGGCTGCTCTTGCCCGACGGCAATACCACCACTTCGTCGCCCTTGTGCACGATGCCACTCGCCAGGGTGCCGGCAAACCCACGGAAGTTCAGGTTCGGGCGGTTGACGTACTGCACCGGGAAACGCAGGTCGGTGTAGTTGCGATCATTGGCGATCTCGACAGTCTCTAAGATCTCCATCAGCGACTGCCCGGTGTACCAGGGCGAACGCTCGCTCTTGTTCACCACGTTGTGGCCCTTGAGCGCCGACATCGGCACAAAGGCCAGGGTGCTTGGCTTGAATGCGATACCTTCGGCGAACTTCAGGTAATCGGCTTTGATCGACTCGAATACGCTTTGGTCAAAGCCGTTGATGTCCATCTTGTTGATGGCCACAACGATGTGTTTGATACCCAGCAACGAGGCGATATAGCTGTGGCGACGGGTCTGGGTCTGCACGCCGTAGCGGGCGTCGATCAGGATGATCGCCAGGTCACAGGTGGACGCACCAGTGGCCATGTTGCGGGTGTACTGCTCATGGCCGGGGGTGTCGGCGATGATGAATTTGCGCTTGGCGGTGGAGAAATAGCGATAGGCAACATCAATAGTGATGCCCTGCTCACGCTCGGCCTGCAGGCCATCGACCAGCAACGCCAGATCGATATCGTCACCGGTGGTGCCGGACTTTTTCGAGTCGCGGGTAATGGCTTCCAGGTGATCCTCGTAGATCATCTTGGAGTCGTGCAGCAGGCGCCCGATCAGGGTGCTCTTGCCGTCGTCGACGTTGCCGCAGGTCAGGAAGCGCAACATTTCTTTGCGCTCGTGCTGGCCCAGGTAGGCGAGGATGTCCTCGCTGATCAAATCAGATTGATGCGACATGACAGCCCCTTAGAAATAGCCTTGACGTTTTTTATCTTCCATCGAGCCTGCACCATCGTGGTCGATGACACGGCCCTGGCGCTCGGAAGTTCGCGTCAGGAGCATTTCCTGAATGATGTCCGTCAGCGTCTCGGCTTCGGACTCCACCGCGCCCGTCAACGGGTAGCAGCCAAGGGTGCGGAAACGTACTTTCTTTTTGACGATGCGGGCTTTGTCTTCCTCGGACAGGTGCTCGAGGATGCGATCGTCGTCGATCATGATCAACGTGCCGTTCTTCTCGATCACGTCGCGCTCGGCGGCGAAGTACAGCGGCACGATCGGGATGCCTTCCAGGTAGATGTACTGCCAGATGTCCAGCTCGGTCCAGTTGGACAGCGGGAACACGCGGATCGACTCGCCCTTGTTGACGTTGCCGTTGTAGACGTTCCACAGCTCCGGGCGTTGGTTCTTCGGGTCCCAACGGTGCTTGCTGTCGCGGAACGAGTACACGCGCTCTTTGGCACGGGATTTCTCTTCATCGCGACGGGCGCCGCCGAATGCTGCGTCGAAACCATGCTTGTCCAGCGCCTGCTTGAGGCCTTCGGTCTTCATGATATCGGTGTGCTTGGCACTGCCGTGGGTGAACGGGTTGATGTTCTGCGCCACGCCATCGGGGTTGATGTGGGTGATCAGGTCCAGGCCCAGCTCCTCGACCATCTTGTCGCGGAACTTGTACATCTCCTGGAATTTCCAGCGAGTGTCGACGTGCATCACCGGAAATGGCAGTTTGCCCGGGAAGAAGGCCTTGCGTGCCAGGTGCAGCATCACGGCGGAGTCTTTACCGATCGAGTAGAGCATCACCGGGTTATCGAACTCGGCGGCGACCTCGCGGATGATGTGGATGCTTTCCGCCTCCAGCTGTTTCAGATGCGTCAGTTTGTCGACCATGGTTACTCACGGAAAAACGATCTTATGGACGGCCAGCGGGCCGTGTTCGAGCGAGGCATGCTAGCACAGCAACTTCTTCTATTTAGGGCGCCAGCTAGACCGAAACGATATATGAATATGCCGCCCAGTTTGGGCTTCAACACTGTAAGTGTGGGAGCTGGCTTGCCTGCGATGGCCTCACCTCGGTGAGCCTGAATGGCTGCGGTGCCTGTATCGCAGGCAAGCCAGCTCCCACAGTGTTCAATGCTGTGCTTTAGATCGGATTGGGGCAGTCGATGAACAGATGCTCCAGGGCAAAGCGCCGCGCCAGGTAGTCGCCCAAGGCCTGCACGCCGTAGCGTTCGGTGGCGTGATGGCCGGCGGCGATGAAGCTGATGTCGTTTTCCCGGGCGCTGTGGAAGGTCTGTTCAGACGCTTCACCGCTCAGGTACAAATCGACACCCGCGGCAATCGCCTGGTCGATGTAGCCCTGGCCGCCACCGGTACACCAGCCGACGCGGCGAATCATCTCGCTGCCTTCGATCAGCAGCGGTTCGCGACCCATCACGTCCTGCACGCGACGGGCGAAGTCACGAGGTGACAAGGGCTCGGCCAGGGAGCCGACCAGGCCGACGATTTTTGGGTTGCCGGGGTCCAGCGGGCCTTCGACGGTGATATCCAGGTGGCGAGCCAGTTGCACGTTGTTGCCGACATCGGCGTGCAGGTCCAGGGGCAAGTGGTAGGCCAGAAGGCTGATGTCATGCTTGAGCAGGGTTTTGAGACGGCGCTGCTTCATGCCGGTGATGCACGGGTTTTCGCCCTTCCAGAAGTAACCGTGGTGCACCAGCACCAGGTCGGCCTTGGCTTCGATGGCGGCGTCCAGCAGGGCTTGGCTGGCGGTCACGCCGCTGACGATGCGCATCACTTGGGGCCGGCCCTCGACCTGCAGGCCATTGGGGCAGTAATCGGCAATTTTGGCGCTGCCGAGGTAGCGGTCGGCTTCCTCGACGAGGGTAGTAAGGGGCACGGCCATAAAAGACTCCTAAATATCCCGTTCGCAGGCGTCACAGCCTCGTATAATGCGCGACATTATGGGCGCTCTCCCGCCCCCTGCAACCTGTCAGGACTTACTTGATGCTCAAGGCACTGCGTTTTTTTGGATGGCCATTGTTGGCTGGCGTGCTGATCGCGATGCTGATTATCCAGCGTTATCCCCAGTGGGTGGGCCTGCCCACACTGGATGTGAACCTGCAACAGGCGCCGCAGACCAACACAGTGGTGCAAGGGCCGGTGACCTATGCCGATGCCGTGGTCATCGCCGCTCCGGCGGTGGTCAACCTGTACACCACCAAGGTCATCAACAAACCTGCGCATCCGTTGTTTGAAGACCCGCAATTTCGCCGCTATTTCGGTGACAACGGCCCCAAGCAGCGCCGCATGGAATCCAGCCTCGGCTCCGGCGTAATCATGAGCCCCGAAGGCTACATCCTCACCAACAACCACGTGACCACGGGCGCCGACCAGATCGTGGTGGCCCTGCGTGACGGCCGCGAAACCCTGGCCCGTGTGGTGGGCAGCGACCCGGAAACGGATCTGGCGGTACTCAAGATTGATCTGAAGAACCTGCCGGCCATCACCCTCGGCCGCTCCGACGGTTTGCGCGTGGGCGATGTAGCGCTGGCCATCGGCAACCCTTTCGGGGTGGGGCAAACGGTGACCATGGGCATCATCAGCGCCACCGGGCGTAACCAGTTGGGCCTTAACAGCTACGAAGATTTCATCCAGACCGACGCCGCGATCAACCCCGGCAACTCGGGCGGTGCGCTGGTGGACGCCAATGGCAACCTGACTGGCATCAACACCGCGATTTTTTCCAAGTCTGGCGGTTCACAGGGCATTGGTTTTGCCATCCCGGTAAAGCTGGCGATGGAAGTGATGAAGTCGATCATCGAGCACGGCCAGGTGATTCGCGGCTGGCTGGGCATTGAAGTACAGCCCTTGACCAAGGAACTGGCCGAGTCATTTGGCCTGACCGGGCGTCCAGGCATCGTGGTAGCGGGGATCTTCCGCGACGGCCCGGCGCAGAAAGCCGGCCTGCAACTGGGCGATGTGATCCTCAGCATCGACGGCGCGCCGGCGGGTGATGGCCGCAAGTCGATGAACCAGGTGGCGCGGATCAAGCCGACCGACAAGGTGGCGATCCTGGTGATGCGCAACGGCAAGGAGATCAAACTGTCGGCGGAAATCGGCCTGCGCCCACCACCGGCGACCGCGCCAGTGAAAGAAGAGCAATAACCGTCGCGACCCAAGCGCCCGTTCGCGGGCGCTTGTAAGGCCATATTTCTTAGCGATTCATTCTCATTAGTCATGTTATATTATTTCAATATCGCTATTGGAACGCTCTATCATGTCGTCTCGAAAGTTTGTGCCCTTGGCCGGCCTGGCCCTGGGTTTGCTGCTCGACCCTGCCTACGCCGAAGAAAACACCCTGGAACTGGACACCATCAGCGTCACTTCCGACGCCTATGAATCCGCCACCGGCCCGGTCGACGGCTACCGCGCCACCCGCTCTGCCAGTGCGACCAAGACCGACACGGCCTTGCGCGACATCCCGCAATCGATCAGCGTGATTCCTGCCACGGTACTCAAAGACCTGGGCAGTACCAGCGTGGAGCGCGCCCTGGAATTCGCTGGCGGCGTATCCAAGCAAAACAACTTCGGCGGCCTGACCCTCTACGAATACAGCGTGCGCGGCTTCACCACGTCCGAGTTCTACCAGGATGGTTTCAGCGCCAACCGTGGTTACCCCAGCACCCCGGACGCAGCGAATATCGAGCGCATCGAAGTGCTCAAGGGCCCCGCCGCCAGCCTCTATGGGCGTGGCGATCCCGGCGGCACGGTGAATATCGTCACCAAGAAACCCCAGCCCGAGGCCTTCACCACGCTGCAAACCAGCGCCGGCAGTTGGGACCGCTACCGCACGGCGCTGGATGTGAATACGCCGCTGGACAGCGAGGGGCGCGTGCTGACGCGAGTGAACCTGGCCGTTGAAGACAACCACAGCTTTCGCGATCACGTGGACGCCAAGCGTGTGTTTGTCGCGCCCTCCTTCAGTTGGCAACTGGACCCGGACACCACCCTGCTGGTGGAAAGTGAGTTCGTGCGCCACAGCTCCACCTTCGACCGAGGCATCGTCGCCAATACCGGCATGTCCCATTCCACCTTCCTCGGCGAGCCCAACGACGGCAATATCCGCAACCACAACAACCGCATTCAGGCGGCGTTGGAACACCACCTCAACGACGCCTGGAAACTGCGCCTGGCCAGCCATTACAAGCAAGGCAGCCTGTGGGGCGATGCTTCGGAAAGCCGAGCGTTGAACGCAGACGGCCACAGCGTCAATCGCCGCTACCGTGAACGCTCCACCGGTTGGCATGACAGCATCACCCAGCTGGAACTGCGCGGGGTGTTCGATATGGGCAGTTGGCAACATGAACTGTTGATCGGTACCGAGTACGAGGATTACCGTAAGAAAGAGCGTGTGACGGCGATCGCTGGCGACTATCCCATCGACATCTACAAGCCGGTGTACGGCCAGCCCAAACCCAACGGCAAACGCTCCGGTACCGACTTCTTCGAACAGACCAAAAGCCACGCACTCAACCTGCAAGACCAGATCATCTTCACCGACCGCCTGCGCGGCATGATCGGTGCGCGCTTCGAACACTTCGAACAAAGCACCGACGACTTCACCCGCAACCACGCCAATGGCCGCCAAACCCACGACGCCTTCACTCAGCGCGCCGGCCTGCTCTACCAGCTCACGCCGGAAGTCGGCGTGTTTGCCAACGCCTCCACGTCGTTCAAGCCCAATAGTGGCCTGGATGCCGGTGGCAAGTCCTTCAAGCCTGAAGAAGGCGTGGGTTATGAGGTGGGGGTCAAGAGCGAGCTGTTTGATGACCGCCTCAGCGCTACCTTGGCGGCCTTTCATATCGAAAAGGAAAACGTGCTGACCCTGGACCCGGCGACCAACCTCAACCGCGCCATGGGCAAGGCCCGCAGCCAAGGGTTCGACCTGCAAGTAACCGGGCAAGTGACCGACGCAGTCCGCGTGACCGGCGCCTTGGCCTACATCGACGCTGATGTGACCAAGGGCGACAAAACCATTCCTACGGGCAGCCGCATTCTGGGCGTGGCCAAGCGCAGTGGCAGCGTGTTGGGCGTGTATGAATTCCAGGACGGCGCATTGCGTGGCTCAGACCTGGGCGCAGCGTTCACCTATGTAGGTGACCGGTCAGGCGAAGCCGGCACAGGCTTCGAACTGCCCGCCTACCACACCGTGGATTTGCTGGCCCATTACAAGGCCACGCAGAACGTGACGGTGGGGCTGAACCTCAACAACCTGTTCAATGAAAGGTACTACGAGCGATCCTACAGCAACTATTGGGTCAACCCGGGTGAGCCGCGCAACTTCACGGTTAGCTTGACCCTCAACCTCTGACAAACATAGAACTAAATGTGGGAGGGGGCTTGCCCCCGATTGCAGTGTGTCAGTCAGCATATCTGTCACTGACCCACCGCTATCGGGGGCAAGCCCCCTCCCACATTTTGATCTTAATCCGGTCCGGGTTACAGCGTCGTCGGCGCCCGTTCGCACAGGGTATTAAGCGCTGCCGCCCACTGCGGCTCATCATTCAGGCAAGGCACCAACACCAACTCCTCGCCCCCCGCTTCACGAAATTGCTCGCGACCGCGATCGCCAATTTCCTCCAACGTCTCAATACAGTCGGCGACGAACGCCGGGCACATCACCAGCAGCTTCTTCACCCCTTGCTGGGCCAATGCCTCAAGGCGTGCCTCGGTGTAGGGTTCGATCCACTTGGCCCGGCCCAGGCGGGACTGGAACGCCACCGACCATTTGCCCTCCGGCAAACCCAGCCGCTCGGCCACATCCCGCGCCACGCTGAAGCACTGCGCGCGGTAACAGGTGGCAAGCACTTCAGGGGATGCGTTCTTGCAGCAGTCGGCATCCTTGAAGCAGTGCTGGCCCGTGGGGTCGAGCTTGGTCAGATGACGCTCAGGCAAGCCATGGAAACTGAGCAGCAAGTGATCGTAATCCTGCTCCACATAAGAGCGCACACTCGCCGCCAGCGCATCGAGGTACTCAGGCTGATCGTAGAACGGTTGCAGGATCGAAAACTGCACATTCAGTTGCTTGTCGCGCACCACTCGCTTGGCTTCCTCTATCACCGTGGTGACGGTGCTGTCGGCAAACTGCGGGTACAACGGCGCCAGTGTGATTTTTTGAATACCCTGGGCGGCCAGGCGTGTCAGGACCGTTTCCAGGGACGGCTCGCCATAACGCATCGCCAGTTCCACCGGGCCCTGGGTCCACTGCGCGGTCATCTGCTGCTGCAGGCGGCGGCTCAGCACCACCAACGGCGAACCCTCATCCCACCAGATCGACGCATAGGCATGGGCCGATTGCTCGGGGCGCTTGATCAGGATCAGCGATACCAGCAAGCGCCGCACCGGCCACGGCAAGTCGATCACATAAGGGTCCATCAGGAACTGATTGAGGTAGCTGCGCACATCGGCCACTGAAGTGGACTTTGGCGAACCCAGGTTGACCAGTAACAACGCGTGATCGGTCATGCAACATCCTATCTTTAGAGGCGGCTGGACAAGTCGTCCAGAGCCGCACGCAACTCAGTGAACTGGAAAGTGAAACCTGCGGCCTGCAGCCGTTCAGGCAAAGCCTTTTGCCCGCCCAGCAACAAGCCGGACAACTCACCCAGGCCAACCTTCAACGCAAATGCCGGCATCGGCATGAACGCCGGGCGGTGCAGCACCTGGCCCAGGGTCTTGGCAAATTCGCGGTTGCGCACCGGGTGCGGCGCGCAGGCATTATAAGGACCGTTGGCGTCTTGCTTGTGCAGAAGAAAATCAATCAGGGCGATTTGATCCTTGATATGCACCCAGGGCATCCACTGCCGTCCATTGCCAATCGGCCCGCCCAGCGCCAGTTTGAACGGCAGCAGCAGGCGCGACAAAAAGCCGCCCTCGGCAGACAGCACCAACCCCGTACGCACCAGCACCACGCGAATGCCCAAGGCTTCGGCACGCTGGGCGGTTTCCTCCCAGGCGATACACAACTGGCTGGGGAAGTCATCCAGCACCGGGCCGCTGGCTTCGGTCAGTTCGCGCTCGCCGCCGTCGCCGTACCAACCCACCGCAGAGCCGGAGATCAGCACCGCCGGTTTTTGCTCCAGGCTTTCCATCCAGGCCAGCAAGGTTTCGGTGAGGTGAATGCGACTGTTCCACAGCAATGCCTTGCGCTTGTGGGTCCAAGGCCGGTCCGCGATAGGCGCGCCTGCCAGGTTGACCACCGCGTCCACCGTGCCAATCACCTCTTGTAGGCGAGCCACTCCGAGCACCTGCGCACCGCACACCCGGGCGACCGTTTCCGGTTGCCGGCTCCACACCGTCAGGCGGTGGCCTTGCGCGAGCCAGTGCTTGCAGAGTTGACGGCCGATCAAGCCGGTACCGCCGGTCAGCAAAATATGCATGGGACTCTCCTCATGTAACGTTCGCCGCCGCTCACTGGTCTATTTTATAAGCAGGGATCAATTTGATAATTGAGCGTGACGGGGGTTCAAGCCTTAGCTTAACCATAGGTCACGCCACACAATCAGGCACGCCAAAACTTATACCAAAAAACAATATTGTACAGCTATTGGTGTCGGCGTAGTCTGTACCCAACGGTAAAACGAGGCCTCCCATGACTGTTCCCATCGCGATCATTGGTACCGGCATCGCCGGTCTCTCCGCCGCCCGAGCGTTACAAGACGCTGGGCATGCAGTGCAACTCTTCGATAAAAGCCGCGGCAGCGGTGGCCGCATGTCCAGCAAGCGCAGCGACGCCGGCGCGCTGGATATGGGCGCGCAATACTTCACCGCTCGCGACCGGCGCTTCGTCAACGAAGTGCAGCGCTGGCAAAGCAACGGCTGGGCCGAGCAGTGGAAGCCCCAGCTGTATAACTTCAAGTCCGGGCAATTGACGCCCTCCCCCGATGAGCAGATCCGCTGGGTGGGCACGCCGCGCATGAGCGCCATCACTCGCGCCCTGCTCGACGACTTGCCGGTGGAGTTCGGTTGCCGCATCACCGAAGTCTTCCAGGGCACGCAGCACTGGAACCTGCTCGACGCGGACGGCGGCAATCACGGCCCTTTCAGTCACGTGATCATTGCCACGCCGGCGCCCCAAGCCACCGCCCTGCTGGCCGCCGCGCCCAAGCTGGCGAGCGCCGCCGCCGGGGTAAAAATGGACCCGACCTGGGCCATCGCCCTGGCGTTCGACAAGCCCCTGGATACGCCGATGGAGGGCTGCTTCGTGCAAGACAGCCCCCTCGACTGGCTGGCGCGCAACCGCAGCAAGCCCGGGCGCGATACCACCCTCGACACCTGGGTGCTGCACGCCACCAGCGCCTGGAGCAAGGCCCACCTGGACCTGCCCAAGGAAGCGGTGATCGAACACCTGCACGGCGCCTTTGCCGAATTGCTGCACAGCGCCATGCCTGCGCCGTCGTTCAGCCTGGCGCACCGTTGGCTCTACGCGCGCCCATCGAGCAGCCATGAATTCGGCGTGCTGGCCGACGCCGACCTGGGCCTGTTCGTCTGTGGTGACTGGTGCCTCTCCGGCCGGGTGGAAGGTGCCTGGTTGAGTGGCCAGGAAGCGGCGCGACGCTTGATCGAGCACTTGCAATGAACCGCATCAACCCCGCCAAACTGCTGCTGTCAAAATGGACGGCAGCTCATCCCCGCCACAAGGAAAAACACTTCCTGGTCACCGAATTGTTCCGTGACGACGAGGGCACGGTGCTGGACATCGAACTGCAGGCCATCCTTACTCGGCGCGCCGAACGCCTGCCCTGGCAGACCCTGAAAAACGCTGAGGACTGGACAATCGGCTGGAAATAAAGCGGCGGCACAACCCTGTACAAAATATTTGACTTGTACAACATCGAGCCTATGATGAGATTTAGTTGTACAAGTTTTGTAGCTTGTACAGGATTCTTGCAGAGGTTTGCTTATGTCCAGCCGTGTGAAACCGAAGATCGCCATCAGCGCCTGCCTTCTGGGTGAGAACGTGCGCTTCAATGGCGGTCATAAACAGTCCCTGCTATGCAGTCAGACCCTCAGTGACTATTTCGATTTCGTCCCGTTGTGCCCTGAAGTTGCCATCGGCCTGGGCATTCCTCGGCAAGCGATCCGCCTGGTCGGGGACCCCAACCACCCGCAGGCCGTGGGCAGCGTAAACCCTGCGCTCAATGTCACTCAGCCACTGGATGATTACGGCCAGCAAATGGCCCGGGAACATACCGACCTGTGCGGCTACATCTTCATGCAAAAGTCACCGTCCTGCGGCCTGGAGCGGGTCAAGGTGTACCGCGACAACGGCACGCCCGTCGACGGTGGCGGGCGCGGCATTTACGCCCAGGCGTTTTGTGCTCGACACCCCAACCTGCCGGTGGAGGAAGACGGTCGCCTGAACGACCCGGTGCTGCGGGAAAACTTCCTCACCCGCGTATTCGTGTACGCCAGTTGGCAGCAACTGTTGGCCGACGGCCTTACCCGTCACCGCTTGCTGACGTTTCACTCGCGCTACAAGTACCTGCTGATGGCCCACAGCCCGGCGCATTACAAAAGCCTGGGCCACTTGCTCGGCAGCATGGGCAAGGGCATTGACCTGCAAGCTTTGGCCGACGGCTATTTCAGCGAACTGATGGCGGGCCTGAAAAAATGCGCGACTCGCGCTACCCATACCAATGTGCTGCAACACATCAGTGGCTATCTCAAGCAAGCCATCAGTGCCGATGACAAACAGGAAATGCAGACCGTCATCGGCCAATACCGCCACGGCATCGTGCCACTGGTGGTGCCGCTGACCCTGCTCAAACACCACTTTCGCCAACATCCGGACCGCTACATCGCGCAGCAGGCCTACTTGCAACCGCACCCGGAAAACCTCAGCCTGCGTAATGCGATCTAACCCATGAAACCTGCCCTGCTCGACGAACCCGGCGAAGACCTCGCCCTGGCCCTGGAAAACGGCTGGCTGCCGATCCGCGAGGTGGCGCGCCAGACCGGCGTGAATGCGGTGACGCTGCGCGCGTGGGAGCGCCGCTACGGCCTCATCGTGCCCCAGCGCACGCCCAAAGGGCATCGGTTGTTCAGCGCCGAACATGTGCAACGCATCCAGGCCATCCTCACCTGGCTCAATCGCGGCGTGCCGGTCAGCCAGGTCAAAGGGCTGATCGACTCCGCCCAAGGTAGCCCGGAGCCGATGGAAAACGAGTGGCAGAGCCTGCGCCAGCATTTGGTGAGTGCCATCAGTGAACTGGCCGAGCGCCGGGTCGATGACGCCTTCAACCAGGCCATGGCGCTTTACCCGCCACGCACCTTGTGCGAGCAATTGATGCTACCGCTGCTCAACGAGCTGGAACAACGCTGGCAGGGCCAGTTCGGCGCGCAGATGGAGCGGGTGTTCTTCCTGTCCTGGCTGCGCAGCAAGTTTGGCGCACGGATCTATCACAACAATCGTCAACTCCACGGCGCGCCCCTGTTGCTGGTCAATCATTCCGACCTGCCCCTGGAACCGCACCTGTGGCTCAGCGCCTGGCTGGCCAGCAGTGCCGATTGCCCGGTGGAAGTATTCGATTGGCCACTGCCTGTCGGCGAACTGGCCCTGGCGGTGGAACACCTGCAACCCCGTGCGGTGCTGCTGTACTCAAGCAAGGCGTTGCAAGTGTCGGCACTCAGCAAACTGCTGGGCGGCATCCATTGCCCAACGGTGATTGCCGGACCAACGGTGTGCATCCACCACGCCGAGTTGGGCGTATTAACCCAGGACATCCCTGAGTTGTTCGTGGCCGAGGACCTGTTGGCGGCCCATCAATTATTGATCCAGCGTGGAATTGTCTAAATGCATCTGATCTGGCTGCGCACCGACTTGCGCCTGCACGACAACACTGCCCTGGCGGCCGCGTGCCAGCGCGGCCCCGTCGCGGCTGTTTACCTGATCACGCCCGAGCAATGGCAGGCGCATGATGACGCGCCGTGCAAAGTCGATTTCTGGCTGCGCAACTTGCAGCACCTGAGCCAGGCACTGGGCAACCTCAACATTCCGCTGTTAATCCGCCACGCCGCGACCTGGGACCAGGCGCCGACGGTACTGAGCCAACTGTGCCGCGAGCTGTCGGTGGAGTCGGTACACGTCAACGAGGAATATGGCGTTCACGAGAGCCGCCGCGACCGCGCCGTGGCCCAGGCCCTGGAAGCTGACGGCGTGACCTTCCACAGCTACCTGGACCAACTGTTTTTCCAGCCGGGTAGTGTGCTGACCAAGACCGGCACCTACTTCCAGGTGTTCAGCCAGTTCCGCAAGGTCTGCTACAGCCGCCTGCACAGCGCCCTGCCCCGCGTGGTGCCGACGCCAAAGGCCCAGGCCGAGCCTGGCGTGAAAAGCGACCCTGTGCCAACGGCAGTCGAAGGGTTCCCGACACCCAGCGAAACCTTGCGTGCCCTCTGGCCCGCTGGCGAAGACGAGGCGCGCCGTCGCCTCGATGCCTTCGCTGATCAGCAGATCAGCTATTACAAGGACGAACGCGACTTCCCGGCCAAGCCCGGCACCAGTCAGCTTTCTGCCTACCTGGCCGCCGGAGTGGTTTCGCCGCGCCAGTGCTTGCACGCCGCGCTGCAAACCAACCAGGGCGAGTTCGAAAGCGGCGACATCGGCGCCATCACCTGGATCAACGAGCTGCTGTGGCGCGAGTTCTACAAGCACATCCTGGTCGGCTACCCACGGGTTTCCCGCCACCGCGCGTTTCGCCCGGAAACCGAAGCGCTGGCCTGGCGCAAGGCGCCCGAAGACCTGGCCGCCTGGCAACAGGCGCGCACCGGCTTGCCGATCATCGACGCGGCCATGCGCCAACTGCTGGAAACCGGCTGGATGCACAACCGCCTGCGCATGGTGGTGGCGATGTTCCTGACCAAAAACCTGCTGATCGACTGGCGCGAGGGCGAGCGCTTCTTTATGCGCCACCTGATCGACGGTGATCTGGCGGCCAACAACGGCGGCTGGCAATGGAGTTCGTCCACGGGCACCGACTCGGCGCCGTATTTCCGGATATTCAGCCCGCTGAGCCAATCGGAAAAATTCGACGGTGACGGCGTGTTCATCAAACGCTGGCTCCCGGAACTGGCCGCGCTGAATAAAAAACAAGTGCACAACCCCGAAGCGGCTGGGGGCCTGTTCGGCGTGGCGGATTACCCGCGTGCCATCGTCGATTTGAAACAGTCTCGCGAGCGCGCCTTGGCCGCATTTCGCCGGCTGCCTTCGCGTCAGGAGATGGCCGAACATGAGTGACTTCCTGCACCAGTTTGCCCACACCTTCGCCACGCTGGACAAGCACAACCTGCACCTGCTCGGCCGCCTGTACAGCGAGGACACCGCCTTTGCCGACCCCCTGCATGAAGTCCAGGGCCTGCCAGCGTTGCGGCGTTACTTTGCCGACTTGTACAGCAACGTCAGCGAGCTGCATTTTGACTTCCACGGCTTCGATACCGTGGCCGAAGGCGAGGGCTACCTGCGCTGGACTATGCGTTTTCGTCACCCACGCCTGGCCGGTGGGCAGGTGATCGAGGTGCCAGGCTGTTCCCATTTGTTGTGGCACGACAAGGTTTACCGCCATCGCGACTATTTCGATGCCGGCGCCCTGCTCTATGAACATGTCCCCCTACTGGGTCGCGTTATTCGTTGGCTGAAAAGGAGAATGGGATGAGCCTTACACCGCCCCGTCGTTATTGGCTGACCGGCGCCAGCAGTGGTATCGGTGCGGCGCTGGCCGTGGAGTTGCTCGAGAGCGGCGCCCAAGTGGCCCTGAGTTCCCGCACCCAAGGCCCGCTGGATGCCCTCGCCCTTCGATATCCAGGCCAGGTTCTGGTGGTGGCCGGCGACCTGACCAACAGCCAGACCGTGCGCGAGATCGGCGAGCGTATCAGCGAGGTCTGGGGTTCGCTGGACACGGTGATCCTCAACGCCGGCACTTGTGAATACGTCGACGCCCGGCAATTTGACGCCTCGATCATCGAGCACGTGGTGCGTACCAATCTGCTGGCCAGCAGTTATTGCATCGAGGCCGCGCTGCCACTGTTGCGCGCAGGGCGCACCCCGCACCTGGTGGGCGTGGCCAGTGCCGTGACCTACCTGCCCATGCCCCGCGCCGAAGCCTACGGCGCGTCCAAGGCCGGCCTGCGTTACTTGTTCGAATCCCTGCGTATCGGCCTATCGCCGGAAAACATCGATGTCACGGTGATCAGCCCAGGCTTCGTCGACACGCCGCTGACCGAGCGCAATGATTTCCCGATGCCCCTGAGCTGGCCGGCCGACAAAGCCGCGAAACACATTTTCGCCAAGCTGGAAAAACGCCCGCTGGAAATCGCCTTTCCGGCACTGTTCATTGCCACCTTGTGGCCGCTGTCGAAGCTGCCCAACCGCGCGCAACTGATCATCGGCAAACGCATGCTGCGCAGCCCGCCACCGAAGAAGGACGACCTGTGAAGATCGCCATTATCGGCAGCGGCATCGCCGGGCTGACCAGCGCCTACCTGCTCAGCCGTCGCCACGACATTACGCTGTTCGAGGCCAATGACTGCATTGGCGGGCATACACACACGGCCAACGTGACGGTCGACGGCAAAAACTATGCGGTGGACACGGGCTTCATTGTGTTCAACGACTGGACCTACCCGAACTTCATCCGTCTGCTGGAGCAGATCGGGGTCAGGTTCAAACCCACCGAGATGAGTTTTTCGGTGTGCGACCAAAGCACAGGCTTCGAGTACAACGGCAACAACCTCAACAGCCTGTTTGCCCAGCGCCGCAATATTCTGTCGCCGGGGTTCTGGGGCATGTTGCGCGATATCCTGCGCTTCAATCGCCAGGCGCCCCTGGACTTGCAAGAGCAGCGCATCAGCGCCGACATGACCCTGGGCGATTACCTCACCGCTGGCGGCTATGGCCCCAGGTTTATCCGGCATTACATCGTGCCGATGGGCGCTGCCATCTGGTCGATGTCCCTGGCCGATATGCTCAAGTTTCCGCTGCAGTTTTTTGTGCGCTTCTTCAAGAACCACGGCTTGCTCTCGGTGAGCAACCGCCCGCAATGGTGTGTGATCGAGGGCGGCTCCAGCTGTTATATCGAGCCGCTGACCCGCAGCTTTCGCGAACAGATACGGCTCAACTGCCCTGTGCATAAGGTGCAACGCAGCGACGAAGGTGTAGTTATCCACAGCCCGGCCGGCAGCGAAACCTTCGACCGCGTGGTATTCGCCTGCCACAGCGATCAGGCCCTGGCCTTGCTCGATGACCCCAGCCAGGCCGAACAGCAGATCCTCGGCGCCCTGCCCTACGCCGAAAACGACGTGGTGCTGCACACCGACACACGCCTGCTGCCCGACCGCAAACTGGCCTGGGCCAGCTGGAACTATCGGCTGACGGGCAACGTGCAACAACAGGCCGCCGTCACCTATGACATGAACATCCTGCAAGGCATCGACAGCGCCACTACCTTTTGCGTCAGCCTCAATCAGACGCCGATGATCAACCCGCTGAAGATCCTGGCGCGCTACACCTACGCCCATCCGCAATACAGCCTGGCCGCAGTCGCCGCACAGGCACGCTGGGAAGAATTGAACGGCGTGCGCAATACCTTTTACTGCGGGGCCTACTGGGCCAACGGCTTTCACGAAGACGGCGTGGTCAGCGCTCTGCGCGTGGCCCAGGCGTTTGGGGAACCCCTGTGAACAGCGCCTTGTACAGCGGCTGGATCGCCCATCGCCGGTTTACGCCCAAAGCCCACGCCTTTCGCTACCGCATCGGCCTGTTGTACCTGGACCTCAGTGAAGAGGATGAAGTACTGGGGCTCTCGCCGCTGGCCGGCACGGGTCGCCTGGCGCCTTTCGGTTTCCGCCAGCAGGATTACCTGCGTGAATTCACGCGCCACGGCATGAGCCTGAGCGATGCCGTGCGCCAGGAAGTCGGCAAGGCCCTGGGGCAAACACCCCAGGGCGCTATCTGCCTGCTGACCCAGGCCCGCAGTTGGGGCCTGGCTTTTAACCCGGTGAGTTTCTTCTACTGCTTCGAGGCTGACGGGCAACTGGCCGCGATCCTGTGTGAAGTGACCAACACCCCATGGCGCGAGCGCTATCACTACGTGCTGCCCGCCCAGGCACTGGGCGCCGATGAGCACCAGCATTTCGCCGTGGCCAAGGCCTTCCATGTGTCGCCGTTTTTGCCTCGCGAGCTGGAATACCGCATGAGTTTCAGCCAGCCCGCCGCCAGGCTCGGCGTGCATATGGCCGATTGGCAGGGCACGCAAAAAGTCTTCGACGCCACCTTGAGCCTGGAAAAACAGGCACTGAGCCGCGCCAGCCTGCATCGCTATTTGCGGCGCTTTCCCTGGATGACCGCCAAGACCGGCCTTGCGATCTACTGGCAAGCCTTGCGCCTGCTGCTCAAACGCACACCGATTTTTTCCCACCAGGCCGCCGATGGCGCCTCTCGCACCGCAGTCGGGTATACCAAGGATCGCCACCATGAAATCCCCTAGCTTATCGGTCAAGGCTAACCGCCTGAACGTCAACGGCATGACCGCTGCGCTATTGCGCAAAGGCGTGTTGCGCCAGCTCAGCCAATTGCGCCACGGCCAGTTGGTGATCATCGAGGATGGCGAGCGGCAAGTCTTCGGCGCGCGGGAAGCGCACCTGCTGGGCGAGATCCAGATTCTCGACGCGGCGGTATGGGGGCTGGTGGCGGCCAATGGCTCGATCGGCGCCGGCGAAGCGTTTATCCATGGTTATTGGACCAGCCCCGACCTCACCGCCGTGGTGCGGGTGATGGTCAGCAACCTGGAGGTGCTCGACGCCATGGAGGGTGGCTTGGCTCGCCTGGCCCGGCCGTTCACTCAGGGACTGCACTGGCTCAACCGCAACACACGCAAAGGCTCGCAAAAAAACATCGCCGCCCATTACGACCTGGGCAACGACCTGTTCGAAGAATTTCTCGACCCCACCATGATGTACTCGGCGGCGCAGTTCCTGACCCCCGATGACACCCTGGAACAGGCACAACTGAACAAATTAGCGCGCATCTGCCAGAAACTGGCGCTCAAGCCCAGCGACCATCTGCTGGAAATCGGTACCGGCTGGGGCAGCATGGCGCTGTATGCGGCGCAGCATTACGGCTGTCGGGTCACCACCACGACCCTGTCCAAGGAGCAGTTCGCCTACACCGCCCAGCGTATCCAGGCGGCGGGCCTGCAAGATCGTGTGACCGTGCTGCTGAGCGATTACCGCGACCTCACCGGTGAGTACGACAAGCTGGTGTCGATCGAAATGATTGAAGCGGTGGGCCATCGTTTCCTGCCCACCTATTTCAAACAATGCGCCCAGTTGCTCAAGCCCGACGGCCTGATGCTGCTGCAAGCCATCACTATTCGTGAACAACGCTTTGAGCAGGCCAAACGCAGCGTCGACTTTATCCAGCGCTACATCTTCCCTGGTGGCGCGCTGCCCTGTGTACAAAACATGCTGCAGATCGTCAGCCGTGACACCGACATGAACCTGCTGCACATGGAAGACTTCGGCCTGCACTACGCCCGCACCCTGCGCCTGTGGCATGAAAACTTTCGCCGCGCCCATGGCCGTCTTGCCGAACTCGGTTATGACGAATACTTCCTGCGCCTGTGGGAGTTTTACCTGTGCTACTGCGAAGGTGGCTTTATGGAGCGCACCATCGGCACCGCGCAGTTGCTGCTGGCCAAACCGGCGGCCATCAATCCGCCGCTGCTCGGGCGTTTCAGTGCTTAAATCCCTGGCCAACGCCGTGCTGTTTCAGTGCGGCTGGTTTGCCTGCGTACTCGGCGGCGATAGCCGTTGGTTGCTGATCGGCGTCGCGGTACTGGGCGCACACTTGCTGTGGATAAGTTCTTGGGCAAGAGAGGGGCAAGTGATTCTGGCCGTGACGGTGCTGGGAACACTGGTCGATACGGCACTGCGTGGGCTCGGCGTGTTTGAGTTCAATACGCCGGGGCCACTGATTCCGCTGTGGCTGATACTGTTATGGGCCTTGCTGGCCACCACCTTGCGCCATTGCCTGGCCTGGAGCGCACGGCCCTGGTGGCTCGCCAGCCTGCTAGGCGCGGTGGGCGGGCCGTTGTCTTATTACGCCGGCAGTCAATTGGCAGGCGTGAGTTTTGCGTACGGCACCGCCCCAACACTGATCGGCCTGGCGCTGTTATGGGCCATGCTCTTTCCGCTGTTACACGGGGTTGCGCAGAGGCTGGAACACTGACGCCCGTCCGAGCATTCATACGCATCTGACGCACTTGCCTTACACTGCGCGCCTATGACCAACATCCCTCACATTCAAATCACCGAACCCGTCACGTGCTCGACGTGCGCGGCTTGTTGCTGCCAGCTGGAAGTCATGCTGATCACCGACACCGGCGTACCACAACGCTTTATCGATACCGACGATTGGGGGGGCGAGGTGATGCTGCGCCTGGACGACGGCTGGTGCGCAGCGCTGGACCGCGACACGATGATGTGCACGATCTATGAGCTTCGGCCGTTGATTTGCCGGGAGTTCGAGATGGGGGCGCCGGAATGCCTTGAAGAGCGTGAAGGCATTACCACGGCCTACCGCTGATTCTGTAGGAGCGAGCTTGCTCGCGAAAAACCTGAGAACGCCGCGTTAAACCTGATTCGCTGCGTTATCGTTGAGGTTCTTCGCGAGCAAGCTCGCTCCTACAGTGCATTACAGCGGCATGGTGTAGTGCAGCGAGTAACTCTCTACACCATCGTTATTGCTGCTAATGCCGGCGTTGGAATAATGCGTGGCACGAATGCCCACTTCATGCCCGCCGTTGAACCGCAGGCCGAAACCCAGGCGGTCTTCGAACTGGAAGGACTGGCCGATGTTGTTGTCTTCCAGCCGAGTGCGAGAGAACAACGCCACGCCGATACCGGCTTCGATGTAGGGTTTGACCGACTCGCCGGCAAACTCATACACAAACACCGGCGAGAACGACAGGCTGCTGGCGCCCGCACGATCATCCCCTTCCCAATAGGTATAGGCGCCGCTCCAGTAGCCGGTCAGTCGGCCGACATTGCTCTGCATCCAGCTCTTGTCCCAATCGGAAGTCAGGCCCAGGCGGTAGGTCAGCGTCGAATCGCTGGTGCTCCCCAAGCCGAACTCCAGGCCGGCGGCCTGGGCTGAAACAGAGTGTCCCAACATAGCGGCCGCAATCGCAGCCAAACAGAACAAGCGCTTCATGTGAAACATCCTTTGCAAACGAGATAATTGGGTTGTGTACAGGCTAACGGGCTATAGAAGCCGACGCATAGCCAGAAGTTCAGCTTTTTTCAGGCTGATTTCACGAAATTTTCACGAGCCAAAGCTTCGCACAACTCCAGGATGTTTCCAAAGTGTCGGTAGGATGTTTCTTAGGTGACACAGATCGCCGCTGGTCCAGAACTGTGCAGGTTCAGGTTCGCCAATGGCCAGCAGGTCGCGCTCACCCAGCAAGCGCTTGAGCTGGCGCGCCACGGCGGCGCCGGTATCAATGAGGATGATGCTGGGGGGCAGCATCTGCGCCAGGAGTGGCTTGAGGAAGGGATAATGAGTGCAACCCAGGATGATGGTGTCGCAACCGGCGCTAAGCAGCGGCTCAATATAGCCTTGCAGCAGGGAGTGCAAGGCGGGGCTGTTGAGGTCGCCGGCTTCAATCAGCTCCACCAGGCCCGGGCACGGCTGGGTAATCACCCGCACATCGGTGGCAAAACGGTCGAGCAAGGCGGCGAACTTGGCGCTTTGCAGTGTGCCCGTAGTGGCGAGCACACCCACCACACCACTGCGCGTGGCCGCGGCAGCAGGTTTGACCGCAGGCTCCATGCCTACCAGCGGCCAGTCGGGGTAGTCCTGGCGCAAATCGGCCACCGCGGCGACCGTCGCCGTGTTGCAGGCAATCACAAAGGCCTTGGCGCCCCGCTCGCGGAAAAACTCAGCGACCGAGCGAGAACGTTCAAGAATGAACGCCGGCGTTTTCTCACCATAGGGAATGTGCCCGCAGTCCGCCACGTACAGCAGTGACTCGTGGGGCAACAACTGCTGGATTTCTTCCAGCACCGTCAGGCCGCCGATACCGGAATCGAACACACCAACAGGCGCGCCCTTAACCATGCTTTGCCCCGCAGACGCTGCAGCCTGGGTCACGCTTGACGCGCAACTCGCGAAAACGCGTGGTCAGCGCATCGATCAACAACAGGCGCCCTACCAACGACTCACCAAAACCGGCCAGCAGCTTCAAGGCTTCCAGCGCTTGCAGGCTGCCAACCACACCGACCAACGGCCCGACAACGCCGGCTTCGCTGCAGGTCAGTTCAGTGTCGCTGCCGTGCCCATACAAACAGTGGTAGCAGGGACTGTCAGCGCGACGAGGGTCGAATACCGACAATTGCCCCTCAAGGCGAATGGCCGCGCCACTGACCAACGGTTTGCCGGCGGCAACGCAGGCTACGTTGACCGCCTCGCGGGTAGAGAAGTTATCGCTGCAATCGAGCACCAGATCCACTGCGTTGACCGCAGCAGCCAGCGAGTCGGCATCCAGCGCAGCACGATGGGCGACCAGGGCGACTTCAGGGTTGATCGCTCTCAGGCGCCCCATGGCCGAATCGACCTTGGTCTGCCCCACGCTGTTAGTGTCATGGATGATCTGGCGTTGCAGGTTGGTCAAATCGACCGTATCGAAATCCGCCAGGTGCAATTCGCCCACCCCAGCAGCGGCCAGGTAAAGCGCCACCGGAGCGCCCAGGCCACCCAGGCCGACGATCAACGCGCGGCTCTGTTTCAGGCGTAATTGGCCATCAATGTCGACATGCTGCAACAGAATCTGCCGGCTATAGCGCAACAGCTCCTGGTCGGTCAGCACGGGTGGCGCCCCAAGGTGATGCGTTCGTGACCGCCAAGGTCGATGCGGCTGTGTACGCCGTCAAAGCCCTGGTTCAGCAACAAGTCGCGCACGGCCTGGGCCTGGTCGTAACCGTGTTCGAGCAACAGCCAGCCGCCGTTGTTCAGGTGAGCAGGAGACTTTGCAATGATCAGGCGCAAATCGTCCAGGCCATCGTGCCCCGCCACCAGCGCACTGGCCGGTTCGAAGCGCACATCGCCGGCCACCAGGTGCGGGTCATTGTCGGCAATGTAGGGCGGGTTGCTGATGATCAGGTCGAAGCGCTGGCCTTGCAGGGCGCTGAACCAGTGGCTGTTGAGCACCGTGGCGTTAGTGAGGTGCAGGCGTTGACGATTGCGCTCGGCCAGGGCCACGGCCTCCAGCACACGGTCGACCGCCGTGACCTGCCAGGCCGGACGTTCGCTGGCCAAGGCCAAGGCGATGGCGCCGCTACCGGTGCCCAGGTCCAGGACCTGGGCGGGCGTGGCGGGCAGCAATTCCAGGGCAGCTTCCACCAGCAACTCAGTTTCCGGGCGGGGGATCAAAGTGTGCGGTGCTACTTCCAGGTCGAGTTTCCAGAAGCCTTGCTGGCCGAGGATATAGGCCACCGGCTCGCCGCTGCGGCGGCGCTGCAGGTAGCCGGAAAAGGTCAGCGCGTCTTCGCTGCTGACGATCTTTTCCGGCCAGGTATGCAGATAGCTGCGTGATTTGCCCAGGGCAGCGGCCAGCAGCAACTCCACGTCCAGGCGCGCCGTCGGCGAGTCGGGCAGGTCAGCGGCGCGCAGCAGGCTGGCGATGATGGTCATTTAGTCACCTATCGCCGCCAGTTGGTCGGCCTGGTATTCGGCGAGCAACGGCTCGATCACCGCATCCACGCCCCCGGCGAGAATTTCGTCGAGAGAATACAGGGTGAGGTTGACCCGATGGTCCGTGACCCGGCCCTGGGCAAAGTTGTAGGTACGGATACGCTCGGAGCGGTCGCCGGAGCCCACCAGCAGCTTGCGTTCGCTGGCAATTGCGTTGGCCGCGGCGCTGGTCTGCTGGTCGTTCAACTTGGCCGACAACCAGGACATGGCCCGCGCACGGTTCTTGTGCTGGGAACGTTCTTCCTGGCACTCCACCACAATGCCCGACGGCAAGTGTGTGATACGGATCGCCGAGTCGGTCTTGTTAACGTGCTGGCCACCCGCGCCGGATGAGCGGTAAGTGTCCACGCGCAAATCCGCCGGGTTGATCTCGATGGCTTCCTGTTCGTCCGGCTCAGGCAACACGGCGACGGTGCACGCCGAGGTGTGGATGCGGCCCTGGGATTCCGTCGCAGGCACCCGCTGTACGCGGTGCGCACCGGATTCGAACTTCAGCTTGCCGTAGACATTGTCGCCTTCAACCCGGGCGATGACTTCTTTATAACCGCCGTGCTCGCCCTCGTTCTCGGAGAGGATCTCCACGCGCCAGCCGCGACGCTCGGCATAGCGCGAATACATGCGGAACAGGTCACCGGAAAAAATCGCCGCCTCGTCGCCACCGGTACCAGCGCGGATTTCGAGGAAAACGTTGCGTCCGTCGTTAGGGTCCTTGGGCAGCAGCATGCGTTGCAGGTCACCCTCAAGCTCAGCGAGTTTTTCCTTGGCTTCGCGGACTTCTTCCACGGCCATTTCGCGCATGTCCGGGTCGCTGTCCTTGAGCAGGGCCTGGGCGCCTTCGAGGTCGGCCTGGACTTTCAGCAGGTGTTTATAAGTGGCCACAATGGGCTCAACTTCGGCGTATTCCTTGGAATAAGCACGGAATTTGGTTTGATCGGAAATGACCTCGCCATCGCCGAGCAAGGCGGTCAGTTCTTCGAAACGGTCCTGGAGCACGTCCAGTTTATTGAGCAGTGACGCTTTCATTGCGGTTTTTTATCCGAAGAGCTGTCTGACGCGCCCTCACCGAGGGCAAAGAGTTCCTGGGCCATGGCCAGCGCATCGAGGCGGCCTTCGGCGGTAAGCTTTTTCAACTGGACGCTAGGAGCGTGGAGCAGTTTGTTGGTCAGGCCACGGGCCAATTGCATCAGCACTTCCTCGGCGCCGCTGCCGTTGGCCAGCATGCGCTGGGCCTTGAGCAACTCTTCATCACGCAGGCGTTCACCCTGCTGACGATACGCCTTGAGCACATCCACTGCCGCCAGCTCACGCAGGCGCACCATGAAATCTTCGGCGCCGGTGCTGACCATTTCCTCGGCGGCCTGGGCGGCACCCTGACGACTCTTGAGGTTTTCAGCGACCACTTCATGCAGATCATCGACGCTATAAAGGTAAACGTCGTCCAACTCGCCGACTTCGGGCTCGATATCCCGTGGAACGGCGATATCTACCATGAAGATCGGCTTGTGCTTGCGCAGCTTCAACGCGCTCTCGACCGCGCCCTTGCCCAGAATCGGCAATTGGCTGGCGGTAGAACTGATGACGATATCACTGCGCACCAGTTCAGCGGGAATGTCCGACAGCAGCACCGCATGGGCACCGAACTGCTCGGCCAGAATGCTGGCGCGCTCCAGGGTGCGGTTGGCGACCACGATGCGCTTCACGCCAAGATCGTGCAGGTGACGGGCCACCAGGGTGATGGTTTCACCAGCGCCGATCAGCAGGGCCTGGCTGCGCTGCAAGTCGCTGAAAATCTGCTTGGCCAGGCTCACTGCGGCAAAGGCCACGGACACCGGGTTTTCGCCGATGGCCGTATCGGTACGCACTTGCTTGGCGGAATTAAAGGTGGCCTGGAACAGGCGGCCCAGCAATGGGCCGACGGTGCCGGCCTCACGCGCCACGGCGTAGGCAGACTTCATCTGGCCGAGAATCTGCGGTTCACCCAACACCAGCGAGTCGAGACCGGCCGCCACGCGCATCATGTGACGAACTGCCGCATCCTCTTCATGCACATAAGCGCTGGCACGCAGGTCATCGAGGCTCAAATGGTGATAATCGGCCAGCCAGCGCAGCACCACATCCGCCGAGAGATGTTCCTGCTCTATATAGAGCTCGCTGCGATTGCAGGTCGAAAGGATCGCAGCTTCGCGGCTGTCGGTAAGCCGGCAGAGCTGCTGCAAGGCCTCAACCAACTGCTCTGGCGTAAACGCCACGCGCTCGCGCACGTCTACGGAGGCAGTCTTGTGGTTAATACCGAGTGCGAGGAAGGCCATTCAATATCGCTGATGATGTCGGGAAGCCGACAATTGTCCTACTTCGAAAGATTCAGAACAACCACCGTCGTCTATTGTCCCTATACCTTATGCCTATCAATGCACTTTTGCAGGAGCGAGCTTGCTCGCGAAAATCGTCAACGATAACGCGGCAAGCCGGGCGCCCAGCGGCGCTCTCAGGTTTTTCGCCAGCAAGCTCGCTCCTACAAAGGAAAGGCAAAAGGCAGCAATAGTCGTATTCCGAGTGCCCCGGTTATGTTTGGCCGAAGGCTTGTGTCATGATGATCCGACCGCAGGTTAGTCGTCCTCTTCCTATATGAATAGATCTTCCGCGTTGCTCCTCGCTTTTGTCTTCCTCAGCGGCTGCCAGGCCATGGCACCCGTGTCGCCGGACGCTACGTCGCCGGTGGAAGACAGCACTCCCGCCCCTGAAAAACCCAAGGTTTATTCCTCGTTCAGTGAAGAAACGATCTACAGCCTGCTGACAGCTGAGCTGGCCGGCCAACGCAATCGCTTTGATATTGCGCTGGATAATTACGTGACCCAGGCCATCAACACCCAGGACCCGGGGATTTCCGAGCGAGCGTTTCGCATCGCCGAATACCTGGGCGCCGACCAGGCAGCGCTGGACACCTCGCTGATCTGGGCCAAAAATGCCCCGGATGATCTGGAAGCCCAGCGCGCCGCAGCCGTGCAACTGGCGCGTGCCGGGCGCTATGACGACTCCATGGTTTATATGGAGAAGGTCCTGCAGGGCAAAGGCGACACACATTTTGACTTTCTTGCGCTGTCGGCCGCCGACACCGACCAGGACACGCGCAACGGCCTGATGAAGAGTTTCGATCGCCTGCTGCAAAAGCACCCGAAGAACAGCCAGTTGATTTTCGGCAAGGCCCTGCTGCTGCAACAGGACGATGAAGCCGACGCCGCGCTCAAGCTGCTGGAGCAGAACCCGCCGGAAGAAGGTGAAATCGCGCCCATCCTGTTGCGTGCACGCCTGCTGCAAAGCCTTAACCGCGGCAAGGAAGCGATTCCGCTGCTGGAAAAAAGCATCAAGAAATACCCCGGCGACAAGCGCCTGCTCCTGACCTATGCACGTATGCTGGTTGAGCAGGACCGTATGGAAGACGCCAAAGTGCAGTTCGCCAACCTGGTCCAGCAATACCCGGACGACGACGAACTGCGTTATTCCCTGGCATTGGTGTGCCTGGAAGCCAAAGCCTGGGACGAGGCCAAGGGCTACCTGCAAGAGCTGATCGAACGTGACAGCCACGTGGACTCGGCGCACCTGAACCTGGGCCGCATCGCTGAAGAGCGCAACGACCCGCAGGCGGCCCTGCTTGAATACGCCCAGGTCGGCCCCGGCAATGATTATCTGCCAGCGCAATTGCGCCAGGCCGATATCCTGATGAGCAACGGCCGCACCGACGAAGCGGAAAAACGCCTGGCCGCGGCCCGCGATGCCGAGCCGGATTACGCCATCCAGCTGTACCTGATCCAGGCCGAGACCTTATCGGCCAACAAACAGGGCGAACGCGCCTGGAAACTGTTGCAACAGGCGTTGCTGCAATACCCCGACGATTTGAACCTGCTGTACACCCGCGCCATGCAGGCAGAAAAACGCAATGACCTGGCGCAGTTGGAAAAAGACCTGCGGCTGATCATCAAGCGCGACCCGGACAACGCCATGGCACTTAACGCCCTGGGCTACACCTTGTCCGACCGCACCACGCGCTACGCCGAAGCCAAGGCGCTGATTGAACAAGCCCATGCGCTCAACCCGGAAGACCCTGCCGTGCTCGACAGTCTGGGCTGGGTGAATTACCGCCTGGGCAACCTCGACGAGGCCGAGCGCTTGCTGCGCCAGGCCTTGGAGCGTTTCCCGGACCAGGAAGTTGCCGCACACCTGGGCGAAGTGCTCTGGGCCAATGGCAAGCAGCGCGAAGCCCGACAAATCTGGGAAAAATTCCTCAAGGAACAACCCGACAGCCCCATCCTGCGCAGCACCATCAAGCGCCTGACCGGATCCGAGACCCTTTAAGCTTATGTTCTTGCGCCACGTTATCGTTTTCAGCTTCATCGCCCTGCTCGCCGGTTGCGCGGGCATCGGCAGCCGTGAATCCGTTGAAGGCCAGGGCAACCCGGCACAATGGAAACAACACAAGGACCAGCTCAGCAGCATTGATGGCTGGCAGATCGAGGGCAAGGTCGGGGTGCGTGCGCCGAAAGACTCTGGCAGCGGCACGCTGTTCTGGCTGCAGCGCCAGGACTATTACGACATTCGCCTCTCGGGGCCCCTGGGCCGTGGCGCGGCCCGCCTGACTGGCAGGCCAGGGCAAGTGAGCCTGGAAGTGGCCAATCAGGGCCGCTACGAGGCAACCTCCCCGGAAGAACTGCTGGAGCAGCAGATTGGCTGGAAGTTGCCCGTCTCGCATCTGGTCTGGTGGGTGCGCGGCTTGCCGGCACCTGACAGCAAGAGCCGTCTGAGCCTCAATGGCGACAGCCGCCTCGCCACCTTGGAGCAGGATGGCTGGCAGGTCGAATATTTGAGCTACGTGGAGCAAAGCGGGTATTGGCTGCCCGAACGTATCAAGCTGCATGGCACCGACCTTGATGTCACGCTGGTGATCAAGGACTGGCAACCGCGCAAGCTGGGGCAATAACGTGTCCGTACAAAAATTGACCCTGCCCTCCCCGGCCAAGCTCAACCTGATGCTGCACATCCTTGGCCGCCGTGAAGATGGCTACCACGAGTTGCAGACGCTGTTTCAGTTTCTCGACTACGGCGATGAGCTCAGCTTTGCCGTGCGTGACGATGGCGTGGTTCAGTTGCACACCGAATTCGACGGTGTGCCCCACGACAGCAATCTGATTGTGCGGGCGGCCAAAAAACTTCAGGAACAATCCGGCTGCCCACTTGGCATTGATATCTGGATCGACAAAATCCTGCCCATGGGCGGTGGTATCGGTGGCGGCAGCTCAAATGCCGCGACCACTTTGTTGGGCCTCAATCACTTATGGCAACTGGGCTGGGACCACGATCGCCTTGCTGCGCTGGGCCTCACGCTGGGCGCCGACGTCCCGGTTTTCGTGCGGGGGCACGCCGCATTTGCTGAAGGCGTCGGGGAAAAACTCACCCCTGTAGAGCCCGAAGAACCTTGGTATGTCGTGCTGGTGCCGCAAGTATCTGTAAGTACAGCAGAAATTTTTTCAGATCCGTTGTTGACACGTAACTCTTCTCCCATTAAAGTGCGCCCCGTTCCCAAGGGAAACAGTCGAAATGACTGCTTACCGGTTGTAGCAAGGCGTTATCCAGAGGTACGTAACGCTTTGAATTTGTTAGGTAAATTTACCGAAGCAAAATTAACCGGAACTGGAAGTTGTGTGTTTGGGGGCTTCCCAAGCAAAGCTGAAGCTGATAAAGTCTCGGCCCTTCTTACAGAGACCCTTACAGGGTTTGTAGCAAAAGGAAGCAACGTTTCGATGTTGCATCGCAAGCTGCAAAGTCTGCTCTAAAAGGAACCGAGTGTTAGGCACTCGTTGCAACAGATACAGGGGCGTCGCCAAGCGGTAAGGCAGCAGGTTTTGATCCTGCCATGCGTTGGTTCGAATCCAGCCGCCCCTGCCATTTTCTAATACTCATCCAGGTTACCCTCAGCCTCTAGGTACTGCGCGTGTCCAAGATGATGGTCTTTACGGGGAATGCCAACCCCGATCTGGCTCGACGTGTCGTACGTCAGCTGCATATCCCTCTCGGTGACATCTCTGTCGGTAAATTCTCCGACGGCGAAATTACAGCCGAGATCAATGAAAATGTCCGCGGTAAAGACGTCTTCATTATTCAGCCGACCTGCGCTCCGACCAACGATAACCTGATGGAACTCGTCGTGATGGCTGATGCCTTCCGCCGCTCCTCAGCGACTCGAATCACAGCTGTAATCCCTTACTTTGGTTATGCCCGTCAGGATCGCCGTCCGCGCTCCGCACGTGTAGCTATCAGCGCGAAAGTCGTTGCTGACATGCTGACCGTGGTAGGTATCGACCGTGTGCTCACGGTTGACCTGCACGCTGACCAAATCCAGGGGTTCTTCGATATTCCAGTAGATAACATCTACGGCTCCCCCGTCCTGGTGGATGACATCGAAGACCAGCGCTTTGAAAACCTGATGATCGTGTCCCCGGACATTGGTGGCGTCGTGCGTGCACGGGCTGTTGCCAAATCCCTGGGCGTGGACCTCGGGATCATCGACAAACGCCGTGAGAAAGCCAATCACTCTGAAGTGATGCATATCATCGGTGATGTCGAAGGGCGCACCTGTATTCTGGTTGATGACATGGTCGACACCGCCGGCACCCTGTGCCACGCGGCGAAAGCCTTGAAAGAGCACGGTGCAGCAAAAGTCTTCGCCTACTGCACACACCCTGTGCTGTCGGGCCGAGCGATCGAGAACATCGAGAACTCCGTGCTGGACGAACTGGTGGTGACCAACACCATCCCGTTGTCCGCCGCAGCTCAAGCCTGTGCACGTATCCGCCAACTGGATATTGCACCGGTCGTTGCCGAAGCGGTTCGCCGCATCAGCAATGAAGAATCGATCAGCGCGATGTTCCGTTAAGGGTCAAACCAACGGATCACCTCACTGACGAAAAGCGCCCCGCCCCAGCATTCCGCTGGGGCGGGGCTTTTTTGCCCATATCGAGTTCGGCGCTGGTCGCAAACGCCCCTCGATGATGGCTATTTTGGAGATACAACATGAACGAATTTACTCTGAACGCCCAAGCGCGTACTGACCTGGGGAAAGGTGCGAGCCGCCGCCTGCGTCACGCCGCCAACATCCCAGCCGTTGTCTACGGTGGTAACAAGCCTGCTGAATCCGTGACCATCCTGGCCAAGGAAATCGCCAAGCTGTTCGAAAACGAAGCTGCCTACAGCCACGTTATCGAGCTGAACGTCGACGGCGCCAAGCAGAACGTCATCGTTAAAGCAATGCAGCGTCACCCTTCCAAGCAGTTCATCATGCACGCTGACTTCGTTCGCGTTGTAGCTGGCCAGAAACTGACCGCCATCGTGCCTGTGCACTTTGTGGGTGAAGAAGCTCCGGTCAAGAAAGGCGGCGAGATCTCTCACGTCCTGAACGAAATCGAAGTGACCTGCCTGCCGAAAGACCTGCCTGAGTTCATCGAAGTCGACCTGTCGGCTCTGGAAATCGGCGCCATCGTTCACCTGTCCGACCTCAAGGCCCCTAAAGGCGTTGAGTTTGTTGCACTGGCTCACGGTGATGACAAAGCTGTTGCCAACGTTCACGCTCCACGCGTTGCTCCAGAAGAAGCTGAAGAAGGCGCTGCAGAGTAATTCACTCTGTATTGCCGGAGCTTGAGGAAACATCGCGGACCGAAACGTAGCGAGAAAGCGGGCGATAACGCGGCGTTTACTCTTGAGTAAATGATGTAGTGTCGTCCACTTTCGCCGCACCTGGGTACGGCGATGTTATCCACAACTCCAAAGGAAGGGCCCCTGTCGTGACTGCCATTAAACTGATCGTTGGCCTGGGAAATCCAGGCGCCGAATACGAACAGACCCGGCATAACGCGGGGGCCCTTTTTGTTGAGCGTATCGCCCACGCCCAAGGCATCAATCTGGTGGCCGATCGCAAATATTTTGGCCTGACCGGGCGCTTCTCGCATCAGGGTCAGGATGTTCGTCTGTTGATTCCCACCACCTACATGAACCGCAGCGGCCAGGCTGTCGCGGCGCTTGCGGGTTTCTTCCGGATCAAACCCGAAGAAATCCTGGTGGCCCATGACGAACTGGACCTGCCACCCGGCGTAGCCAAGCTCAAGCTCGGCGGCGGGCATGGTGGGCACAATGGCCTGCGTGACATCATCGCGCAGTTGGGCAATCAGAATAATTTTTACCGTCTGCGGCTCGGCATTGGCCACCCAGGCGTTGCCAGTATGGTTTCAAATTTCGTCCTGGGTCGTGCGCCACGCGCCGAACAGGAAAAACTCGATGCCAGCATCGATTTTGCCCTCGGCGTGCTGCCGGATATCTTCGCCGGTGAATGGAACCGTGCGATGAAAAACCTGCACAGCCAGAAGGCTTGACTCTTATCCGAGGGGAAACACCATGGGATTCAATTGCGGCATCGTCGGCCTGCCCAACGTCGGCAAGTCCACCCTGTTCAACGCCCTGACCAAGTCCGGTATTGCGGCGGAGAACTTCCCCTTCTGCACCATCGAACCCAACAGCGGCATCGTACCAATGCCGGACCCGCGTCTTGACGCACTGGCGGCCATCGTCAATCCCAAGCGCATCCTGCCGACCACCATGGAGTTCGTCGACATCGCGGGCCTCGTCGCCGGCGCCTCGAAAGGTGAAGGCCTGGGCAACAAGTTCCTGGCCAACATCCGCGAAACCGATGCTATCGCCCACGTGGTCCGCTGCTTTGAAGACGAGAATGTGATTCACGTCTCCAACAGCGTAGACCCCAAGCGCGACATCGAGATCATCGACCTGGAACTGATCTTCGCCGACCTCGACAGCTGCGAAAAGCAACTGCAGAAAGTCGCGCGTAACGCCAAGGGCGGCGACAAGGATGCAGTGGTCCAGAAGGGCCTGCTGGAGCAGTTGATCGCGCACTTTACCGAAGGCAAACCGGCGCGCAGCCTGATGAAGAATATGGGGGCCGATGAGAAGGCCGTGATCAAGGGCTTCCACCTGCTGACCACCAAGCCTGTGATGTACATCGCCAACGTTGCCGAAGACGGCTTTGAGAACAACCCGCTGCTCGACGTGGTCAAGGCCATTGCCGACGAAGAAGGCGCCATCGTTGTTCCGGTGTGTAACAAGATCGAAGCGGAAATCGCCGAGCTTGATGACGGCGAAGAAAAGGACATGTTCCTCGAGGCCCTGGGCCTGGAAGAGCCGGGCCTGAACCGCGTGATCCGCGCCGGCTACGAAATGCTCAACCTGCAGACCTACTTCACCGCCGGTGTCGAAGAAGTCCGCGCCTGGACCGTCAAGGTCGGTGCTACCGCGCCACAGGCGGCTGGCGTGATCCACACCGACTTTGAGAAAGGCTTTATCCGCGCTGAGGTGATCGCTTACAACGACTTCATCCAGTTCAAGGGTGAAGCCGGTGCCAAGGAAGCCGGTAAGTGGCGCCTGGAAGGTAAGGATTACATTGTCAAAGATGGCGATGTGATGCACTTCCGTTTCAACGTGTAAGCGTTAGCTGAACCTCTGCCCGATACAAAAAAACCGACGCATTGCGTCGGTTTTTTATTGCCTCCTGTTTCTACCTGCCACCCAACTAAAAGCCCCACACATAGAAAACTTAATCACTCATAACCCTTGATCGATTTAAACGATGAATCCTTCAACCCTTAAGTCTTCTCCTACACTAAAGATTCAACAACCATCAAGAATGCACTTGAACAATACAGCGCCCTGACATAGTTAATATTTGACACGCTCTCGCGCAGTATTTTCATACTAATAAGCACGATGACATTTTTGATTATTTGCGCTCTACTGACCGCACGCCAACAGCGTTCTATCAACAGTGAAGTGATAGCGATAGTGGAGCACCCTGACTATGTCAGCCTCTTACAAGACAACAAATGAGACATACTTCCCTTCTGTTGAAACCTTGGATATTGAACGTACGCTCAAGAGTACCGCAGCGCTCGATATCGATATTTTGTTGTTGGGGGAGACGGGTACTGGCAAGGATACCCTGGCCCAACGAATCCATCGTTTGTCGAGGCGACGAGGTCATTTTGTCGCAGTGAACTGCGCCGCCATCCCGGAAAGCCTCGCAGAGAGCCAACTGTTCGGCGTCAACAGCGGCGCCTATACAGGAGCAGTGCAATCACGTGCGGGTTTTATCGAAACCGCACACCTGGGCACCTTGTATCTGGATGAAATCGACAGCATGCCGCTTTCCATGCAGGCCAAACTGCTACGTGTGCTGGAGTCACGTGGCGTCGAACGCCTGGGCTCAACCCGGTTTATCCCGGTGGACATGCGAGTCATCGCCTCTGCGCAACAATCCCTGCATGAGATGGTCGAGCAGGGAAAGTTCAGGCGCGACCTGTATTTCCGCCTGAACGTCGTAAATATCAATCTGCCTGCGCTGCGCAATCGCCGTGACCGAATCGTCCCGTTGTTCCTGAGTATGATTCAAGAGGAAGCCGAGCACTATAAGTGTCTCGCCCCAAACCCTTGCAGTGAGCTAGTCCAACAGTTGCTGTGCCATCCATGGCTGGGGAATGTGCGTGAACTGCGCTCGACTGCCAAACGTTTCGTGCTGGGTCTGGCGCCATTATCAAGCTCGCCCTCGAACGCTACAAACCAACCCACCAACCTGAAAGAACGCCTGCAACAAATCGAGAAAGCTCTGATTGAAGAGTCGCTGCGGCGTCATACCTACTGTGTGGACGAGGTGGCTGTAGAGTTGGGCATGGCAAAGAGAACGCTTTACTACCGAATGAAACAACTAGATATACAGTAGCCCGCTGCTCAGCCCACACCGAAGACACCTTCAGACACACCCTTTAAGTAAAAGCGGGAACCATATTCGAGCCTGAACCACACAAGGATGAGCCTGATATATTTAGTGCCTATCGGCAGCAACACTATTGCAACTACGCATCAAGGCTCAAATGTCATTTCTTAGATAGCGGAGCATCACTATGAGTATTTCTGGCATCAACCCGCAAAGCTACCACCCCCCGGTCACCGGTGGCGAGAACGCAGACCTTAAGGCAGAAAGGAAGCAACTGCTTCGCGAATCCATGAAAGAAAGCAATGAGGCGTTCAGGATCAGTGAGCAGAAAAAGAACAACGACGCGCTGCGTTAAATAGCTTCACCGCCCTTGGTCATCAAAGGGCGGGTTTCCCCTTAGAGGTCCATATGCAAATAGAAGAAGTCGACGTATTACGCGAATATCAAAACGGCCTTACAGCCCACAGGTCCCCTACCCAACCTACGCACCACAGCGAAGATGCGAGCTTTTTCAGCGCGTTATTGGCCCCCTCGATGCAACGGGTTACCGCCACGCCATCCGCGAACGCACTGACCGACGCTTTGCAGTATTTGGACAAGGCTAAAAGTGGTATGAGTCGAGGTCTCAAGGACTTCAACAATGAGTTCAAAGAAAAAAATCGGCTCAACTACACCCCCAATCTTTCAGACTCCATTCTACTGACCCAAACCCTGGTGAAGTGCGTCGGCAAGGGCGCGCAATGCCTAGAAAAAATCAGCAACCTGCAGTAGGAAAAAATGACTCGTTTTCTATCCGTCGGATTAGTTTTCTCGCTGGCGCTGATGCTGGGCGGCTGCGGCGAAAGTGTCGAACTGCATCGCCAACTCTCCGAGCAGGATGCCAATGAGGTCATCGCGGAACTGGCTGACAAACACATACGCGCACAAAAAGTGCCTGCCAAGGACGGCGTCGTGGTGCGTGTCAATGCAGCCGATATCAGCCGCGCCGTTCGCACACTGGAAGCGGTCGGATTGCCCAAGGTCGCCCGTGCCACGATGGGGGACACCTTCCGCAAGGAGGGCGTCATCTCTACGCCACTGGAAGAGCGTGCCCGGTATATCTATGCCCTGTCCCAGGAGTTGGAGGCGACCCTGTCAAACATCGATGGGGTCATCGTCGCTCGTGTGCACGTGGTGCTGCCCGAACGCGTGGCTCCCGGTGAGCCCGTCCAACCCGCCTCCGCCTCAGTGTTCATCAAACATGACCCACGACTGGAGCCCGACAGCATCCGCGCGCGCGTACGCAGGATGGTATCCAGTAGTATTCCTGGCATGACCACTGCACTGGATAACGCGCAGAAGCTCACGGTGGTTTTTGTACCGGCAACGGCTTACCAGGAACAACAACGCCTGAGCTACTTCGGTCCGTTCCTGATCCCTGAGGAAGACGTCGGTTTTTGGCGTACCGCTATGAGCGCTCTGGTTATCGGCGCGATACTGACACTCGCCTTGGCGCTGTTCTGGCGCATACGAAGCCAACGATCCAGGCAGGAACCTGTCGCCCCAGCGCCTCTAGCGAATGAGTGATCATCTGGCCTGGGCCCAATGGTGGGCCAGTCCGTGGCAGTTTTCGCACCCGGACGCGACCAGCGCTCACGCCTACCACGCAGTACCCGCCTTGTGCCGCAGCCAACCCGCGCTGGCGTGCGCAGCGTTGGGCATCGAGCCATGCCTGCCTCCCCCTCCCTGTGCAACGGTGCTTGGTTTGGCCCTGGCTTCACGGGAGCAGTTCGATCTGGCGATAGCACTGCTGGAGCTTACGTGCCATCCCAACCTCGACAGCCCCTTGTGCGATGAACACCGCAAGTGGTGTGAGCGCCTTGCCAAGGCGCTACACCCTGACGCCCTGTTGCAGCCGGAGGATGATCCAATGCAATTGCTGAGGGCCTGGGTCGAGCCTGCTGTCTGGCAACGCCTTCGTCTGCGCTTGCCGCCTGACCGGGTGCAGGCACTTGAAACCACACACCTGCCATTTGACGATGCGCATGGCCGGCTCAATACGCTGTGGCAGGCGATTGTCTGGCGTATCGACGCAACGGGTAGTGAAACAACTCGTCGTTAACGGCAACACACCAGAGCATTGTCTATGTTGACCCAACGCAAAATCGAATTGCACGACGGCGCTTCCGGGCAGCCAAAAGTACTGATTACCCGGGAGATGCTCGCCGATTGCTTTCAGTCCGCGCAGTTGCTAGATAGCGCACGGGCCCAAGCTGAAGAGCTGCTGCGCCAGGCGGTTGAGCATCGTGAAGAAATGCTTGAGCAGGCCCGCCTCGACTTCTGGTCACGCGCCCACGCGCAACTCAGTGCGTGGGAGCGCCAACGCAAGGCGATGTGTGACAACCTCGAACACTACGCAACATCCATCGCCAACCGAGCCTTCCACTGCCTGTTGGAGGAAGTGCCTCCCCCAAAGCGCCTTTCGGCATTGGTCAAACAGTTGGTAACGACGCAAATTCCACCTATGAAGGCCACCCTGGTTTGCAACCCGCTCGAGCATGAGCAGATAGCCCAAGCCTTGGTCCAGCTGGGCTCTACACCTTGGAAGCTTCGCCCCGATGACCAGGTCAAACCTCAATCGCTGTTACTGGAAACAGATGAAGGCGATTTTCGGATCGACTGGGCCTCGATGCGAGAAATATTGTTTACAAACGTGTAGGAACATAGCGGTAGAGGCAGGCGATATCTTTAAAAAAATTTCTTCCGATGGAACTGGTGGCAATCAACCCGCCACACAGTTCAGACACATCTGGAGTAAAAATCATGGACTTTCACGGAAACCTGAAAAACCATCTATTGAGGCAAGTTCAGGCTGATATCAAGCGGGTGAATACGGCCTATAAAGATCCGGAAGCGCTCGATGCAGATATCGATTACTTCAGCAACCTCATGAAACAACAGAAGCTCTCTGTCATCGCGTTCAACGAACACACGCGCTCCAGACATACACTGCTCAAAACAGCGCTGGATGGCGTGCAATAAGTTGCAAGCACTCCTTGCCGGTTGGCTGAATGGCCACGAAGAGCAGCTCACCTTGTTTGAGAGCGACGACGAAATCATCTTTCAACGCGTTTCGAACAGACTGCTGGTAAAGGTCCAGTTGACCCAGGCGGGTGACCACAAAGCCCAGTTGCGCACCTGGATGCGCTTGGGAGGCCCTAGCCTGAGCTATTTTCACGGTGCAGTTGCATTGGCGCCGACCACCGGTGCGCTTTGGCTTATTCAATGCGTGGAGAGGGGGCACGGCGAAGCACTGGCGAAGTGTCTCGAGTCCCTCCTCAACCAACGCGACACCTGGCGCGCCGTCGTCGCGCGCCAGGCGCGGCCTGTACGCACATTCATATCCACGTCGCTGCGCTCGACACCGTACTAACCAGAGACTTTCCCATGCCTGATAAAAACGACAAGCACAAACGCTTGCGCCCTCACGTACCTGCTTTTACTCCCCGCGCCGCCTGGTGTTGGCTCATTATGCTGCCTGGGTGGCTGCTACCACTGGATAGCGCGCTGGCCGCAATACCTCCTGAGTGGAAGAACACGGCCTACGCTTATGAAGCCCAGCACAAGCCAGTGCGCGAAGTGCTGGAGGATTTTGCCCAGACATTTGGTACTCAGCTCCAGGTCGAGGGCCTGCTCGAAGGTAACGTCAACGGCAAGATACGCGCAAATACGCCGCAATCATTGCTCGACCGGTTGGGGGTCGAACACCGTTTCCAATGGTATATGTATAACAACACCCTCTATATCAGCACCCTGGACCAGCAAGAATCCGCGCGCCTGGAAGTCTCCTCCGAGACCATCGCGGACCTCAAACAAGCGCTGACCGATATAGGCTTGCTCGACAGTCGTTTCGGCTGGGGCGAGTTGCCGGAAGACGGTGTTGTGCTGGTCTCCGGCCCGAAGGTTTATATCGAACAGATCAAGCGCTTCAGCAGCCAGCGCCGTTCTACGGATGAAAAACAGAGCGTGCTGAGCTATCCACTGAAATTCGCCAGCGCGGCGGATCGCCAAATGGAATATCGCAACGAAAAAATCATCATCCCCGGTGTAGCCACCATGCTAAGAGGGCTCCTGGAACCGCGCTCACCCTCATCGTCTTCGGCGCAGTCTCAACGCTCCATCACCCAGCCCCCGTTCATCACACCGGTGGTGCCACGCTTGAGCAACCCGTTGCTGGGGCAAATGCTCGGCTCCACGCCGACAACCGGGTTGAACGACTCGACCGATACGGGCATGTCAATCACCCGGCGGGTCCCCCTCAGCCCTGCCCGTATCCGCGTCGAAGCCGACTTGCGCAATAACGCCATCCTGATTTATGACGTGCCGGAACGGCAGGCAATGTATCGCGAACTGATCACCCAGCTCGACGTGGCACGCAAACTGGTGGAAATCGATGCCATCATCCTCGACATCGAGCGCACGCAACTGCGCGAATTCGGGGTGAGATGGGGCTTTCAGAACAGTCGCTTCAGTGGCGCAGCCAACATGATTTCCGGCAACGCTCAGCTGACAATTGAAAACCGCGGTCGTTTCGACGCGGAGATACGCGCGCTGGAAGCCAAGGGCCTGGCAACCATGGTGTCCAATCCGTCAGTCCTGACACTGGAAAACCAGCCAGCGGTAATTGATTTCAACCGGACCCAATACCTGACTCGCGGTCGGCAGAACGCTACGATTTTACCGATCACCGTGGGTACCAGCTTCCAGGTCGTGCCCCGCGTCATCACGAGCCGTGGTGGCCATCAGATTCAGCTGTTGGTAGATATCGAGGACGGTAACTTCGAAGAGGCCAACCCTACTCCCGGTAGCTTCGATGTACGCCGAGGCAAAGTCAGCACCCAAGCCATCATGGCCGAAAAACGTTCGCTCGTGGTCGGTGGTTTCCACGTCACCGAAAGCACCGACAAGCACAGCAAAGTACCCCTGCTGGGGGATATTCCGCTGTTGGGCAAGGCGTTGTTTTCCTCCACTGAACGACAGAACAATCGGCGCGAACGTCTATTTATCCTCACGCCACGCGTTATCGGCGACCAGACCGACCCGTCACGCTACCTGCCCCAGGCAGACCAGGTCGAATTGCAAGCCGCTCTCACCCCCCTGGCCAGGCGCTACGACCCTCACCAGCCAGTGATCAAGCGCAGCGACATTATCAGTACCCTGGCGCACCTGGTCACCGGGCAAGTGCCCAAAGCCTTCAAGGTAGCGCCGATGCCCCTGGGGCTGAACACCTTGTGCAGTACCCGCAACTTGCTGGCGCTGAACACCGAGCGCAGCCAGTGGTACGCCGGCCCGCAGTACAACGTAGCCGTGGTGGTGCTGCGCAACCAGTTCAATCGCAATGTGCGCATCGACGAAAAGGAATGCAGTACTTCGCAAACCCTGGCCGTGAGTGTCTGGCCCCGCGCCTGGCTCAAGCCGGGCGAGGAAGCAGAAGTGTTTATCGCCATGCGCCCGGTGGTCAAGGATGAACACATCAGCGTGCCCCGTCCCTCCCTGATCACTCCAACTCAAAAGGCCAAGCCATGAAACATCGCTCGCTGTACGTCACCCTGATCGGCGCGGCGCTGCTCGTCGCCGGTTGTACGCCCACCTGCAAGGGCGACTCCTGCTCACGTCCGCAATCGTCCAAGGACAAGCTGGTGATTTGGTGGCCTTCACAAACGCGCGTCGAACCCGGCCCTGCCGGAGAGCGTCCGGACTATCAGACGGTGTCGCTGGAACGATGAGCGCCCAGGGAACCCCGGCCGATGAACGCCAGGTCTTCCTCGACAGCCTGGTGGGCGGCTCTGCCGCCCACCTGACGCTTGGCCCGGGGGTAACAGCCAGCAACATGCAAGCCGGAACCCGTCAGGGTCTGGCCCTGCACGTGGCTCGCGAGGCGCTGCAAGCTTCACAATTGCAGAACGCGCTGGAGCGGCGTTTCGAGCAGGCCGTGGCATTCGATGGCTGCTTTATCTACATTGACGCCCAGGACGCGCTGGTGATCTGGCATGCACTGCCCCCACAGCCCAACCTGCTCGACAGGCTCCTCAGCCGAATGTTGTCGTTGGCCAACCTTGAAACCCTGGATGCGCGTACCCGGCGCTGATCAACGCAGATCAAGCTCCGGCAATTCCAGGGTTTCACGCTTGGCCTCATCATCAAGCTCGCGCAGGGTGCGGTAGATCAATGCCACGGCCTGCAGGGTTTCACGAGGAATTGTCGCCCCCAGCTTGTTCGTATACAGCGTACGGGCCAGCCACACGCACTGGATCACCGGTACATCAGCCGCTTTGGCGCGAGCGATCAACGCACGGGCGTCATCATCAGTCCCTTTGCTCACCAGCAGGGGCAGCGGCGTTTTGCCGGGGCGGTAATACAAGGCCACGGCAAAGTGCGTCGGGTTGACCACCAGCATATCGGACTCCTCCAGCTTGGGCAGCTTGACCTTCGGCTCCTCCTGGGCCAATTGCTGCGCCAGGGCGCGGCGCTGCCCCTTCACGTGGGGATCGCCCTCCATGTCCTTGTACTCTTTCATGACCTCGACCTGGGTCATGCGCATGCGCTTGGCAAAGAAGTATTTCTGCATCGCCAGGTCGATAAGCGCCAGCACCAGCAATAACCCGAGACAGGCATGCAGCAGATAGCGGAACAGGGCGATCAATCCCAGGAGGTAGCTTTGCAGATCGCTGGTGGCCATATTGATCAACGCCCCCAGGGAAGGCCAGATCACCACGTACAGGATCAGGCCCAGCAGTGTGGCCTTGACGATGCTCATCAACAGGTTCATTACCGACTGGGCAGAAAACATTTGCTTGAGTTGGCTGAGCGGGTTGAGACGATTGAAGTCGAGCTTCAAGGCGTCCGGCGCGAACAGAATCCCGAACTGCATCCAACTGCTGACCAGCTTCGTGATAATCGCCACCGCGGCCATCAACAGGGCGAAGGAGAAAAACAACATCAAACCTTCGACCATCACTTCTTCCAGCGCCTGCGGGAAAGGCAAGGACAGACGCGTGATCGGCAGCAGCATCAACTGCTGGAAACGTTGCAGGCTGCTCTCGGCGGTGAACAAGGCGATTTCGCTGATGGCTGTCAGCACCAGTAGCTTACCCACATCCTGGCTTTGGGCGACTTGGCCTTTCTTACGCTGATCACGCAGCTTCTTGGCTGATGCGGGGTGCTTCTTTTCCCCCGAATCACTCATGACAGCGAGACCTTGAAGAACACGCCCAGGGAGTGCTTGAGGTCTTTAAGCAAGCCCATGCGCCCGACGATCAGATCCTGCAGCAACGCAAAATACAACAACAGCACACCGATACCCGCCAGGCTCTTGAGGGGCGGCGCCAGCGTACTCACTTGCAATTGCTGACTGTAGACCCCCAGCAGCGCGATGCCGAACTCCAGCAACAGCAGCACCGCAATAAAGGGGGCAGCGTAGAGCATCATGTGCGTGAAGGTATCGCCAAGCAGGCCGACAAATACATCGAACCCATCGGCAGCGGGCAGTGGAAACCACACCGTCGGTGGCCAGAGCAGATAGCTGTCCCAGATCACCTGCGTCAACGCTCCGAGGCCCATACTGGCCATCAGCAAAAAAATCGCCAATTGTTTGAACAGATGCCCGGCCGGCGTCGCGTCTGGCCCAAGCGAGGGGTTGAGCTGACCACCGGCCAAAGCTCCCCGCTGGTTATCCAACAACGCCCCGACCGACTCGAACAGCCAGAACGGCATCGACAGCAACACGCCCAGCAATAACCCCAGGGCCAACTCTTTGAGGACCAGCCCTCCGAGCATCAGCGCCGAGTGTTCCTGGCCCTCCAGCATGACATGAATGGCAGGTGCAGGCAGCAGTGCCATGACCACCACAATGGTATGCCGCAGCATGCCGCGTATATGTTGAAAACAGAATGCCGCCACGAGGAAAGCGCAGGGGTAGATACGCGCCATGGCGACCAGCAGGGAGGGCAAATACTCAAGATATAACAGCACAGGCAGACCTCAGTGCAGGGCCGATCGACCGATCATGTCAAAGGTCAAGTTCATCAACTGGATCAACTCCACACCGATCCAGCGACCGGTCATGATCAGGGTGATCCCCACTGCCACCAGCTTGATACCGAAGGGCAACGTCTGGTCCTGTACCTGCATCAGCGCCTGCACCAGGGAGGTCATGACCCCCACCACCACCGCCACGATCAGCGGCGGCGCCGTCAGCATGACTACCAGCAACATGCCCTGCTTGAACAGTACGATGGGTTCCATAGGTCACTCAGAGATAGGAAAAGAACAGGCTGTCGAGCAACCGCGACCACCCGGAGACCATCACGAACAAGAGCAATTTGAGCGGCAGGGAAATGGTCATGGGCGAGACCATTTGCATACCCAAAGCCAAGAGGAGATTGGAAACGATCAGGTCAATCACGATGAAAGGGATATAGATCAGGAAGCCGATTTCGAACCCCGCCTGCAACTGTGACAGCACAAAGGCCGGCGCCAGCAGGATCAGGTCCTCACGTTGGACCTCCTGCGCCATCTGCGCCGGCCACATGCGCATGGCATTTTCCAACAGGTGGGTAAGAATATCCGGGTCACTGTTGCGCAGCATGAAGGTGCGCAATGGTTTGATCGCCTCCATTCCCGTCTGTTGGAGTGCGCCTACGCTGGTCAGGTCCAGGGGCGACACCTTGACGATCTCGGCCATCTCATAGCCTACAGGCGCCATGATGAACAGGGTTGCCGCCAGGGCAATACCATTGATGGCCATGCCCGGAGGCACCTGCTGCACACCGATGGCATTGCGGGTGATCATCAGCACAATCACGATCTTCAGGAACGCCGTGCAGACGACCAACAGCATGGGCATCAACGACAGTGCCCCAAGAAATATTGCCAGGACGACCGGATCTATTCCCTGGAAACTATTCATCGAGAAAAGATCACGCGAGACATCTGCAGCCCCAGTCGCCCGTCCACTTCAACCAACTGGCCCAGGCCGAGGGGGCGGTCGCCGTAATAGAGACCGGCAGTGCCGGGGGCATAGCCGGCAACCCCCAACACCGCGCCGGGCGCAAGGTTGCGTAATTCGCCGAGGGTCAGGTTCAGCGTACCGCACCGTACATTGAGCGCCATGCTCAGCTCGTCGAATGGTTCATGCCCGAACACATCCATCACCGCTGTTTCATCCTCATGCTCTGAGTAGGGCTGTGTTGCAAAATCCTCATCCACAAACATATCCTCGATAGAAGTAAGGGTCAGACGCATCGGCCCGGATTCAGCGTCGATCCAGCCCACCAGGCGCTGTTTGCCAACCTGCACGTGGCCGGTTCCCGACGCACTGAAAAAGGCTCGCTCAAGCACCAGCACGTCACCAGCCCGCAAGCCGCGCAGCTGGTGCATGGACAACCGCAGGTGCCCAAGCGTTACGTCAACCGCCAGCCGAAACTGCGCCGGCATCGGCTCAGCCCTGGATCGCCACGGCCCCGCCTTGCATAGCGCCAGAAAGCTCTCGACAGACAGCCACAGATAGCCCGCCACGCGAGAGGCCCCAAGCGTCACGCAGAGTCGACAACCAAAGTTCATGGGGCGAGCGCCTGGCAGCAAACGCAGGTACCCAAACAACGCCTGCACCTCAGGGCTCAGATGATGCTGGAACAACTCCCAGAACCAGGCGTCCGGATCATTCCCGGCCGGCTCGAGCGTCACGGGGCATTCACCCATCAAGCTGAACTGTGGTCCTGGCTCACTGAAGGCCAAGACGCCACAGGCGGTTTCGAAGCAGAGCGGCTGGATGCCCACAGGAGCAGTACCAGGCTCCATTCTCAACTCGCCACTCGACCCAGCGACCTCGAACGGCATACACAACCCTTGCCCCAAGCGCTGCCGGGCAACCGCAATATCGGTTTTGAATCTGGGAAGTATCAAAGGTGGCAGCATCATGCCTACGTCGATTTTGCCAGATACAAACTGACAGGCTGGCGCAGGCTCTGCGCCAACCGTTGCTCACATTGTTGGCGTACACCACTGAGCCAGTGCACCGTATTGTCTTGCTCTGCATGCAGCTCGACGTTCCAGCCCCCCTGCTCCCGGCGGATACTGGCGTTGATCCGCCCCAGGCGGCCCAGGTGAAAAACAGCCATCAACGGCCATTGCGAACCAACGAGCATTCGCGGCGCCAACTGCTCGGTCAGTGCCCCGATCATGGCGACATCGCCCGAGGCTTTGATTCCATTCAGAGACGCTCCATATCCCCCGCTGTCCTGGCCCCCATCGTCAAACAACCGGGCGAACAATCGCCCTTGCTCCCAAGGCACCAGGGTACCGAATTCAGGTGCACGATCATCGCGAGACTCGCGCGGACGCTGACGTTCAGGCGGACTAACTGAAACCTGTTTCATATCGGCTCCTGCCTCAGTAACTCAGATAACTCTTGTATTTTTTCTACCTGGCGCAAGCACAAGGTGACGTGTTTCTGCGCCTGGCCGACCCGTGCAGCCCGCTCTTGCTGCTGCTCTTGGAGTTGCAACAATTGGCCTTCTTCACGCCGGGTACCCGCCGATAATTGCCGCTCCTTGGCACTCCAGTTTTTCAGCGCCTTGAACGTCACCACCTGCCCCTGGTGCTGACTCAACAGCTGCGCGCATTGCCGGGCCTCTTCCAGGCGGGTTTGCTCGAGGATTTCCTGCGCTTCCCGGATATGCGCGACCAGCGCTTGCTGCGCCCTTTTTGCCTCACGCAGCGCACGCTCGGCGCGGTCTGCACGGTGTCGGCGCAAACGTCGCAGGGTATCGATTTCAGCCGGTAACACTTCAGAATGGGACATGGGCGGTCAGCTCAGCCAATTGGTCCATGGTGGCGGCAAGCGGCGAAGGTTCGCGCAAGTCCTGGCGCAGAAAGCCATCTACCGCCTGCCGACTGTCAACAGCCAGGTCGGTGAGTGCATCGTTGCCGGGCTGATATTCCCCCAACTTGAGCATCAGCTCGATCTGCTGGTAAGCCGACAGCAAGCGTCGTAGCGCCGTGCCGGCACGGATATGCACGGGCTCGGCAACATTGCTTAGAATCCGCGAAAGGCTGGCCAGGACATCGACCGCCGGGTAATGGCCGCGCTCGGCCAGCTTGCGCGACAGGACGATATGACCGTCGAGCAGAGAGCGCACCTCATCCGCTACCGGATCGTTCATGGAGTCCTGTTCGATCAACACTGTATAGATGGCCGTGATCACGCCTTCACGGGTCAAGCCGGCACGCTCCACCAGACGTGGCAGCAAACTGTAGACCGACGGCGGCAGACCACCGCGCCCCAAGGGTTCACCGGCAGCCAAGCCGATTTCACGTTGGGCCCTGGCAAAACGGGTCAGAGAGTCGATCAGCAACAGCACCCTCTGGCCCTTGCGCCGGAAACCTTCGGCCAGCGCAGTTGCCGTGAACGCAGCACGCGCGCGCTCCATGCTTGAGCGGTCGGAGGTTGCACACACCAACACGGCCTTGGCACGCAACTGCTCATCCAGTTCATGATCGAGAAACTCGCGCAGTTCCCGGCCCCGCTCCCCGATGAGACCGAATACGATCACATCGCACTCCACGTTACGGGCGATTTCGGCCAACAAGGTGGTCTTGCCACAACCGGCTCCGGCAAACAGCCCGACACGCTGGCCCTCCCCCAGAGTCATCAGGCCATCAATCGAGCGCACCCCCGTAGCCAGTGCGCGGTTGATCCGCGGCCGTTCGGTAGGAAGAGGCGCCTCGCATAACACTGTGGTCGCCCCAGGGGTGTCCGCTTCCACGAACGCGCTCACACCATCGCCCGCAATCGGGCGGCCAAAACCATCCAGCACCTGCCCCAACAACTCATCACCGACCCGGACCTGATGCGGAACCCCCAACCGCTCGACGCTGGCGCCTACGCGCACGCCTTCAAGGTTGCCCAGGGCACTGAGCACCGCATCGCGCTGATCGAACCCGATGATCTCGGCGAGCATGTAGTCGCCCGGCCCTTTTTCGACTTTGCATAGGTCACCAATACGTGCCTGCGGCAACCGGCACTGCAGCAGCATGCCGTTCACGCGCTGGATACGACCGAGCATTGTCACCGGCGCGAAACTGCTCAACGCCTGTGACTGGTTCAGTTGCCAGGCCTCCAGACGCTCCTGCAGCGACCCCTTCACCAGCCCACCTCATAGCGTTGCTCGCCGTCAAAAACCACTTTGCTGTTATCGATCAGAACCAGGCGCAGGCCATCCACTTCATCACCCACGAATAAGCGGCTTCCTTCCTCCAGCACCACGTGGCCATTCGGGCCACCCACTATCTGCGAGATCTTGAACGGTAGCCTGCCTTCGCGTACCCGTACGCGACTGAGCACCGGCACCACAGTGTCGAATTGCTCGGCAAAACGGTCGAGCATGCGCGCAATCAGTTCCACTTCATCCTGGGAAACAACACCATTGAGGGCAATCTGACCATTGACGATCTGCAAGCTGACGCGCTGGAGCAATTCACGTTCGTTGAGCATCTTCATGAGTTGCTGACGCACCTCAACGGGTGAGTCCAACCCGGGTTTCTGAATGACCGCCGGCATCAGCGATGCCTGGGCCTCACGCTCACCGCTGAAGATAATGCCGACCGCAGCGATGATCACGGCGCATAGCAGAACCAGGCTGACCAAGCGTTTTTGCTGCAACAAGGGAATGGAAGACAGCGTCAGCGGCAATGGCGCCTGGGGCAAGGGCTCCGTTGCCGGCCGGGGCGGCTTGAGCACCGATGCCTGCCGCCAAGGATGATCGGCAGGGCATACACACAAGCTGACGGGGCCAATCATAAACGGCGTGTTGAGTGCCAGATCGCCGATCTGCGCCAACATTTGCCCATCGCCGTTTTTCAGCAGCCCCGCTTCAGCCTGCACCGACCAGCGCCCTTCGAGCAATAGCAGGCGCGCGTGGTGCTCGGCGATACCGGGATCATCCAGCAAGAGATCAGCGTCCGCGTTGGCGCCAAGGCTCCACTGCTCACCAAACAGAGGCAGCGCGGCCCCTTGATGCAAACCATCCAACACTCGGAGTTCGAACATCAGTACGTCCCCCCGTACTCTGCAAGTAGCGCTGTGTTCATGCCAATGTCCCGTGCATCAACTCATCCTGGCCAAGGTCAAAACGCCCCAGCACCTTGACCTTGGAAGTGCTCCCCAGCTCGGCGAAAGACAACACCGGCACATGGTTGAACTCCTCAAGCAACAAGGTGCGCAAGGGGCTGCGCAAATCCTGCGCCACCAACAACACACTTTTTATTTTTGCCCGTGCGCTGAAGGCCTGGTTGAGCAGGTTGACCAGCGCAGCGCTATTATCGCCGTCGAGTGCAAAGAACACCCCGGTCTGGGTCTGGCGCAGCGCCTCGCGCAGGATGTTTTCGGTATGCGGTGACAACAGCCAGGCATGCAGCCCATCGGCCTCGCTGTACTGGTGGTAGATCTGCGACTTGAGGGCAATGCGCGCATAGTCAGCCAGTGCTTCCGGCTCGCGTTCGTGCTGGCCGTATTCGATCAGCGATTCGACAATCAACCTCACGGCGCGCAGCGGAACCCCTTCGCTGGCCAGGCGTTGCAGCACCGCCGAAAAGCGCGAGATCGGCATGATGCGTTGCAGTTCCTGCACCAGCTCGGGTTGGTTGTTCTCAAGCCAACTGAGGATCGACTTGCTCTCTTGAATCCCCAGGAACTGCGGCCCGCTGAGCATCATCGCCTTCTTCATGCGGTCGACGATCAGGCTCGTCGCCGTGAAGCGCTCCAACTGCGTGTCATTGAGCAGTGGGTCGTCGGGTGGCAGCCAGAGCCAATCCTGTTCATTGCGCTCGGCCAATCCCGGTACGCCATGCTCAGGCTCAACCGTCAGGGCGCTGCGCTCCACGGCAACGTGCTGGACCACCGACGCCTTGACCATGGGTACCTCATGGACGCAGAAGCGCATTTCATCATCGTCCAGCGAGTCATCGATCTCGACTTCAAACGGCGGCAACGTCAGGCCAATATTGGCAACCAGGGAGTTTCGAACCTGACGGATTCCGTGAATAAGATCGGTCACCTCAGGCGTACCGCGCAAAGCCGAGGGAAATTGCAGCAGATAGGGCCGGGACGGATCAAACCCGCGCAGATCCTCTTTGCCATTTTCTTCAGGCCGCACGGCTTCGACGGCTTCGGCTTCTGGCTGCGCTTCACGTCGGCGCCGACGGTCGAGGTAATAACCCAAGGCGCCGGTCATCATCGCCAGCAGAATAAACACCAGGGTCGGCATACCAGGCACGATCGCAAACACCAGCATGGCCACCGAGGCGATCATCCAGCTCTTGGGCTCACTGGTCATCTGGCGTGCGATCTCGGCGCCCATGTTCGTGATGCCCTTGCGCCCTTCCGGCGCCACGCGGGTAATGATCATGCCGGCGGTGAGAGAGATCAACAGCGCCGGTATCTGCGCAATCAGACCATCGCCAATCGTCAGCACCGAATACAGCGCCATTGAATCGGCGGCGCTCAAGCCGTGCTGGAACATACCTGTGGAGAAGCCGCCCAACAGGTTGACCACAACGATGATCAACCCCGCGATGGCATCCCCCTTGACGAATTTCATGGCACCATCCATGGCCCCGAACAGCTGACTCTCGCGGGACAACTGCTCACGCTTGTCCCGCGCTTGCACGCCGTCAATCAAGCCGGCACGCAAGTCACTGTCGATGGACATCTGCTTGCCCGGCATTGCGTCCAGGCTGAAGCGCGCCGCCACTTCGGCAACCCGCTCAGAGCCCTTGGTGATCACCAGAAAGTTGACCAGAGTCAGGATCAGAAAGATCACCATCCCAACAGCCAGGTTGCCGCCCACTACGAAATTACCGAAGGCCTCAACGATATCGCCGGCGTCCTGTTCGAGCAGGATCAAGCGCGTCGTTGCGATCGACAACGCCAGGCGGAACATGGTGGTCAGCAACAAAATCGACGGGAAGGAAGAGAACGCCAAAGGCCCGGGCAAGTAAAGCGCCAGCATGATCAGCAGGCAGGCAATACAGATATTCAGCGCAATCAGAATGTCCACCAGCCAGGTAGGCAGCGGCACGATGAAAATGAACACAATGGCCATGATCACCACCGCGCCCAAGACCTCGGCACGCTGCGCCACCTTGAGCAGTACACCGTTGAGGGTGGACAGCACGCTCACGCCAGGATAGTCGAATTAGGAAAACCAGGGCGTATGCGTTCGAGGCGAGCAAGCTCGTCCATCACCAGCAGAAAATTGTGCAGCGCCTCTTGGCGTGATTTGCTATCCGGCCACAAGGCCTCGGGCAACTTTTGAAACAGCTTATAAAGCGCATTGAGAGACACGAGTTTTGATGTGCTGGCCCCCATATCTTCAGCCAGGCGCATGACTTCATTTGTCACGATGCCGGTGTCTGCATAACCCAGCATGCGTCGCAGCAGGCTTACCGCATGCATTTCGATTGCAAGGTTCTGAATCAGCTCACGACAGCTGCATAACACCCCGCTCAATGCGCCACATTTGCCCAGTCCTGTCAGCAAGGTGCGCAACATTGCCGTAGGGACGGAGGACACATGGGCGGCAATGTCGGCCGTCAGGGCGCTGGACATCATTTTCAACCCATGTGCAAAACGGTCGTCACTGTAGATGCCGAGCAGCGCGTGCATCATGGTCGCCAGGGATTGCCGTGTCACCACACTGGCGTAATAGAGCGCGCGCAGCGCCTGGAGCTCTTCTGGATCGCCACTCTTCTTATGCAAGGCCATGGCAATATTCAGGCCCGCCTGGATCTCCCCTTTGAAGCGGATCTCCAGCTTGGCAATTGCATCCCGCGCCAGGTCGGCTTCGGAGTTGCGCACGTCGGCCTCGGCCTGCCCGCACACCGCCTTGAGTACCACGAAGGTGCGCGCCGGATCACCGCCAGTGAGCTCCAGCAATGTATCGATGCTGGGTTGCGTGAGTAATTTCTGCCTGATTCGACGTACTACCGCGGCAAAGCTTTCCTGGGCCGGATGCCCCAACTGCTCATAGAGCTGCGCGAGCACCTGGACAGGAGGCACACGCACGTCAATTACACGCTTATCCAACGTACGACTGCTGGATTCCACCTCCTGACTGAAGTGCAGAGAAAGATCATCGACACCTTGGCCTGGCTCAGGTTTGGCGGCCGGGCTAGCGGTGGGGAGTTCCACCCGCGGGGTCATTGGCACTTCGTTGGTAGATTCGACTTTCATGGGCAGGCCAGTACAGGAAGAGAGTGTCCATATGTGGTCAGGCCCGCCCAGATGGTTCCACTGAAACTCACTCATCCAACAAGATGAAAAAACCCGCACAGGTCCCTGGTGCCTTTTGCAAATTACTGCACAAAACCACCACGACCATAACGTATTTATTTATATAAATCATATGGTTACACAATGATTCTCCTTTGGCACAGGCAGTGCAAAAGAGGTAACCGCCGAAACTATTTCGACTGCGTCTACCTTAAGGAAAAATCATGAATATCCCTATTGAAGCCCTCGTTCACCTTGGTGGCAGTTCGCCTCAATTCATGCTCCATCTGACAGACGATCAACAGAAAAAACTTCGCCGTTTCATTCACAAACGGGTCCTGAACCCGGAAGACGCGGATGATCTTTTGCAATTGACTTACCTGGAGGCCTGGCGCAATCGCGAACGTTTCAGTGGTACCGCGACACTCAGTACCTGGATGTGCGGCATCGCGCAGAACCTGATCCGCAATCACTTCCGGCGCCTGTATGCCAAGCCTGCACATTGCGAATTCGACGAGTCGCTGTGGCATGGCCATGAAGAAAACCACAGCCTGGACTGGGAGTTCGAAGTCAACCGGCGCTTGGAAAATACCCTGAGTGCGATTGACCACTTGCCGACCGAGATGCGCAGAACACTGTACGCCTCGCTGGAAACCGACGGCAGTTACCAGGACACCGCCGATGTACTGGACATTCCTATCGGCACCGTGCGCTCGCGCTTGTCACGGGCCCGCGAACAGCTCAAGCGCGTCACCCACCCCCCACTGCATCGGTAAGTTGAGTTAGCCAGTCACGTGTTGGGCGACAGGGATATCTGCCCAACATTGTCGGACATGGCCTGCGAGTAAACCTTCGAAGACGCCAAGCGCTTCCACTCCCCTCATCCACAACGCATTCGTCACCGCCCGTCGCCAAAACCAGCGCTTTGGCTTAAACAGTTGAAAGCGTAGAAAAAAATTCTACAAAAACGCTTGACGCATTGCCGTTCCAAGCGAATAATGCGCGCCACTTGGCTACATAGCTCAGTTGGTTAGAGCATAGCATTCATAATGCTGGGGTCCGGGGTTCAAGTCCCTGTGTAGCCACCAAGTACCGATTTATAGAGATCCAAGGATGTCTATAAATTACCTCAAGAAGCCCGCCTCGTGCGGGCTTTCTTGTATCTGGACGTCCAAGCTGGTCCACCTACATCCTTCACATCTTGTATGCCTCCATGTATGCTTCAATAAAAATTGAACTGGAGGCATACACGAGTGAAACGCAGCGATATTAAACGCCGTCCTCTCTCCGATACCGCACTAGTCAATCTCGCTCCCGAAGCGGGGGCCTACCGTGAGCTAGACAGCTCGGGGCTGTATTTCAGAGTAAAGCCTAACGGGCAGAAGTCGTGGGAGTTGCGCTATAAGAAGCCCGACGGCAAATGGTCGTGGCTCGGGCTTGGCGGTTACCCAGAAGTCAGCGGCGCCCTTGCTCGGCAAAAAGCTGCTGAATTGAGATCGGATGCAGCAGAAGGCAAAAATCCGATAGCCTCCAAGAAAGCTAGAAAAGCTGCGGAGATAGCAGCAACAAACGAAACCTTTGAAGTCTTGGCTCGTGAATGGCATACGTCTCGCTTGGCTGGCTGGGATGTCGGCACAGCAAAAAGAGTCCTTGGAGCCTTGGAACGCCACGTGTTCCCTCTTGTCGGAAAACGTCCTTATGTCTCCATCATGTCGATGGAATGGATGGAGCTTTTGAGAGGGCTCGAACGTCAGGGAATCCTCGAGCAGATGAGTCGCGTGAGGGCTTACTGCAAAGACATCTACGACCTGGCTCGCGTAACCGGCAGGGCGATGAACAACCCCTTAGAGGGGGTTCATAAATTTCTGTCATCGGGAAAGGCCGAGAACTACGCCCATGTCTCCCTGGAAGAACTTCCCGCACTGCTCAGAGCAATACGATCATACCCACACGCCAGGGATATCCAGCTTGGCCTCCAACTGCTTACTCTCATGGCTGTCCGCCCCAGCGAGCTTCGAGAGGCATACTGGGCTGAGTTCGACTTTGACAAACGGCTTTGGACCATCCCCGTTGAACGCAAAGGCCGTAAAAAAGGGCGTGAACACCTTGTACCACTCTGCAAGCAGGCACTAAGCGCTCTTACTGAACTAAGGAAAATCACGGGAGCGTACCCATTGCTGTTCCCTGGTCGAAGTGATCGAACCAAGCCTCGCAGCGATACCGTTTTTCTGATGGCGCTAAGGCGCCTTGGTTACGAAGGACGACAGACCGGACATGGCTTCCGTCATATTGCAAGCACCGTACTCAACGAGCACGGTTTTCCAGCGGACCACATTGAAGCCCAGCTCAGTCACAAGCCGTCAGGTGTCCGAGGGATCTATAACAAGGCTCAGTACCTGGAGCAACGTACGACAATGATGCAGTGGTACGCCGATTATCTTGACGGGCTTGAACAGGAAATATCAGAGCCGTATAAAACTACGGCCTCTTAGCTTCTTGCCCAGTGAAGAGAGTCCGCAGAGCGTCCTGATAGGCTTAGCTTGAAGTCGACCATTTAGGTTGCGGGATGCCACAGCTTGGTGAGCATTTATCCAAATTGAGCTGACTGTCAGCTTTAATACTTTCACACCGCCTACGAATTAGCGCTGTTGTTAACTCGTAATAGTAGACGGTAGCTGGAGCTGAGCATCGCAGGTAGTGCTTCAGAAACCATCTCACGTGCTTTTCTCTCCAGGACCAGGGCGTCGCGCAACCCCAACGCTCACGAATCGCCTCGTGCATCCTTTCTGCTTGCCTGATGTGCCGCTGCCGCGTGGCATGCGCACCTTTAAGCAGAGGGCTCAAAAACAACTCCATATCGAACTCGGACTTCATCGATGACCTCCGATGTAGGCACTCACAACGTCGATGCGGTTATGCCCCAACTCGTGGCTGATCTGCTGGCGTGCACACTGATCGAGTGCTCGATCCTCTCGATGACAACGACCGCCATTGATGGGCGCGGAGAAGCCGGTCAGTTGCTCATAGCGCTCACAGGCGTAAGCCGCCCGCAGCTCATGAAAACCTTTCAATCCATGCTCATGCAGAATGTCCCGTGCCGGTCGCACAACTACCTGCATAAAGTCTTTGTAGCTTTCGTCGGGCGCCAACAAATTCCGGCTGCCATTGGGTGAGTTCGCGCTGGCCCAATCCAGGGCATCGCGAACTTGATCCGTTACCGTAATCCAGCGCGGTGCCGATGCGCCTGATCGACCGCCTTTGGTGCCATCCTGGATGTTGATCTTGCCCAGTTGCCGACCCTCACGTTGCAGTCGGGGCAGATCGGCCAGGATCGCTTCGCGCAGGCGCATACCAGTCTCACGGGCGAGGAGCACAATGGCACTCACCCTCGATTGCTGACGATCTGACAGAGTCCGCGCGATCAACTCGACCTGCGCACGGTCTTGGCCTTGCGGAGCCTCACTACGCACGCTTGAGCGCTGCAAGCCAAGCGCCTTACTCGGACTCGGGATTTTGACGTACTGATCACCGCGCAGCGCGGCCATCGTTCGGTTCACGCTGGACAGTCGGTTCTGCGCGGTGGCAATGCCGACGTTGCCCTGATCAACCTGCTCCCGCACGTGGACGGCGTACCGCATGAGGATCTCGCGGTCTATCTGGCGCGCGTCGTTGACCCTCGGCCCTTCATCGGATCGACACCAATGCACGAACGCCTGCCAGCGATCACTATGGGCTTTGACGGTAGCAAAATGGCCGTCGCCAAACAGGTCTTTCAGTGCTTGCGGTCCAGCATAGCTAAGCTGGCGACCGAAGCCGAAATTGCGCCCCGCTCGCTTACCGACCCGAGCCATTTTTCTGTTCCTGATCGACTGCCGCGAGATCATGCAAAAGGGCTCGCCAGTGCGCACTTACAATCGCGAACTGAGCCCAATCAGTCGGGCGAAAACACAGCGTGTTGTCAGTGACGTAGAGATGCACGCCCTGCTCTTTCAACAACTGAATGATGGCTGTCGTCGAGGTGATAGTTTTACGGGTGGTGGCGACACCGGCGACAGCGGCGACATCCCTTGCCCTGCTTGGCTTTGAGCGTGGCGACAAAGTGGCGACAGTAGCGGCGACAAATTGCGCTTTCGGCTCCTTTTCGCGCTGAGCCAGATGGTTGCGCAGCGCTTCATCAAGATTGAACATGGCGCACCTCGAAGGTGTGGCCGTCGGTGATGAGCCACTGATGATCAATCAACTCGACCAGCAGCTTGGCGGCATGACGACTGCTCTTGCGGGCAAAGCGGGGACCGTTGCGATTCAATTCACGAATACTGAAACGCTTCCAATCTTTGACCTGTAGCCATCGCAGCAGCCGGTCTGCCTCCTCTTTTACTCGACACACTGGCTCCTGCTCAGTCAGGCGCTGGATCTCGGTGAGGTAGTAGCCGACTAAAGCGGAGGCACGCTGGATATGGTCGACCTCCACGGCGCTGCTCTCCTCCACAACTGCAAGAATGCCGGCGACGCGCAGCAGGTTATCGGCGGCCTTTGATCCGCTGGGCCGTACGCTGGCCAGCTCGCCAAACTCCCCCAGCTGAGCTTCGATAGCATCATGCAAATCAATCCAGCGACGGCGGGCCAACGGACTGAGGGTCAGCGGTGACAGCTGCAGAGCACCGTCAGCGGAAAGTGACCAAGGCTTATGAAACAGGGCCGAAAGGCGGTGGTGATATCGCTTTAGGACGGCGTCTTTCGACAAGTCGACAGCCTGATAGCTACGTTGTCCAGCCAGGCTGGTGGGCCAGGTCATCAGGCAGCGTCCGAGGATGCCTTGCCCCTGGAGCAACGGATCACTTAGTAACTGTATGGCCAAGTACGGTTGCAACATCAGGTGCAGGCTCACGCGTCGGTCATAGGCTCGCAGGCTTTCACCTGCCATGGAGCGCGCGCGATCTATCGGACTGCCATCCCAGAGTGACGACAAGGTTGTTACCGCTTTCAAGCGGTTATCCCGACTCATGGTGCTGCTACCGAGGAATTGTCCACCCTCATCACAGAACAGCCCCATGCTAGGCAGGTCATGACAAAGCCCCTTCACTAGGGCCTCGATAGTCGGGTCCGTGGTGATCAGCCGAGGGGCTGAGGGCTCCGCTTCGAGTGACATTCCGTTCGCGGACTCAGGATCGGCAGGCTTGATACGCTGCGCCTGTCGCTGTGCGGCACGGTACCGGGTAAGTTGTTCGCGATAGCGCTGCCACTGCTCACGCTCCCATTGCCGTGCTGGCAGCAATGCACATCGATCTGCCGCCGTTTTACGATCCCCTGACGCGGCCACCGTGATCAGGTACAGCGACAGCGGATAACTGCGCCCGTCGAGCTGTAAGCCCGCATGACCTTGAGTGGCCAGAGCCGAGGCAGCCAACATCGATTGTGCGGCCAGTGCTTGGGGCACGCCGATGACCTCGGCCATGCGCTCTACCGCAGGCCCAAGAATTCCACCCAGTGCCTGCACCGGATAAGCCTGGGCGACGGGATTCGACTCAATCAGCGGTCGAGGTCGTCGTGGTTGTTCAAGCTTCGGATCTAACTGCTGCATGGGCCCTCTCCTCGTTCATTGCTGGTTGCCCTCACGTAGTCCCGCCACGGATGTTGAGTGTTATCAGGGATCAAGGCCCCTGCGGCCTGTGAGGTGTTCACTGACGCGGAACGCACGGCTCCTTACGACCGGGAGCGAGGGCATAAACCCATGAATCTGGCCTCCTTAGACGCATCCGAAGATGCGGGCGGGTGGAGGCTGTGCCGACTGACGAGTTCGGCACCTAGAGATCCTGGGTGAGAGAAGGCAACAACATCGACATCTGGCGCATGCCTGACTGTCAGTCAGGTGCAGCCTTTCCATAGGTTGCGGCACCAGTGGCTGTGTCGTTGTGGATGGCGACGAATCGGATTTGTCAGGCCGATTGTCACGAGGAGAGTTGCGGCAATGCCTTGTACGACGTGGCTTGCAGCAGTGGTACGAGCGCCCGTCTCTTTCCAGGAGAAAGAGACGGGCGCAGTCTGGCGCAGCGAGGTGTGCAGAGAGGTGAGGTTGCTGCAGCGCAGCGAGGTAGGTCCATCGTCTGCCGCAGTGGACAGATCAGTCGAGTAGGCATCCATCACTCTTGGGGAGTGACCGTGCGAACCGCCGGACGCTAATCGCACTTGGGGAAGAACCATCACGCAAGTGGCGTAGCCTTGAAGGTTCTGGCTACCTGGGCAGGTGCTGTCAACGACAGCGATCCATGCGCCAATTTTTATACCCACTCGAAAAGACGGTCAAGCGTCACGGCCAAAGCGTGCAAAAAGTGGCGACTGTCGCCACTTTTGTCGCCACGCTGCAGGGCATGTCCGACGTGGGTTGTCGCCGGTGTCGCCGGTGTCGCCACTGCTCTAGCCATGACCACGGCAAGATCCGTTCTTACAATGTGGCGGCACTCGAAAAGTGATTACTGATGGGTAACGAAGGCTTGATGCTTATTGAAATTCAAAATGAGATTGTGGAACGAAGTGGCTCGAAAAAAACGGCTGAACCCTCCAACCGGCGCGATCAAAGATCGCTGGATCGGAGGGTTTGGCGGGAAAAGCAAAATCTCAAACGTCAAATACAGCCTCAAGCATCAAGCTAGTTGATTGGGAAGTGGCGGCTTCACGCCCCATGACCAGCGGCTGCTGCAAGCATGCAGTATCAATAAGATATACATCCGAATGAGGCTGCCAGCCAATCGACTATTTTTCTTCAATTCAGTTAAGCTCGGTACCGTAGTTTTTTTCGACGATGCACTTCAACAGGAGAGTCAATGCACAAGGTTTTGCTTGCCGTCAGAGCCATCCAGAAAGGTGATGTGTTCGGCTATTACAGCCATCAACTCACCCTTCCCTTCGCACCGTTCCCAGGCCTTCGTTTTGAGCAAGGAACCAGTTGCACGTTGTGGGAAACGATGACTGGCTCGGAGCTTGCTCCATCTGTTGAGCAGGTCATCTACGACTTGGATGAGGAACAATTCGTCTGCCTATTTGATGTGGACATCCCATTGAAGGCATCTTTTTGGACTGATGATGTAGGTCTGAAGCCCGGATCTGTCAGCGCTATCGGCGAATACTTCCGTAACATGCCCATTCATAGGTAGCTAAGAGCCCAGTACGCCAGCCTTTTCATAAGGAATTATTACGATGAGCGAAACCATGACTGCCGACGAACTCAATCTACTTCTGGACAACATTCGCCTAGAGATTGGTTACCAAGGGGAGGTTACGACCCTCACCTTGAAGCCGCGTCAGGCAGAAGAAATTGATGCTATCAAGAACGGCCTTTACGTTGAGGGGCGTACCTTTCAGTTCAACTCAGCGACCAACAAGCTCACTGTTGACTCGACGAATTGCCCCGTCCACGAGTGATATGTACTAAGGCTGACCCACCGAGCTTTTTCACACATACGCAAGGATGCGAGCAATGCCCGTGCTCAAGAAAAGTCTTTCGAAAAGCCTCATAGCCGTAATCGCCTCAGTTGGTGGCGCCTGCCTTGAAGCCACTACCGACATAATCAAGAAAAACCTCGAGCCCGCGTTGATCAGCGTACGAAACAGCTTTGAGGATCGACTCTCGCCCCTTCCAGAACACGCGTTGATCGGACTAAGTTTGGACTTCTACATGCCTTCGACCCTGGGCAGTGAAACCAGCGCTGAAGGCGTCTCAGCGTCCATCCCAGGAAGAAGCTGTCGCAAGTCTGGTGGACATGACATCGTTCGCGTATTTGACGAGTCAGCAAACGCTCATCGCACGAACGCCGTAATGATCATTCATTGCAGTCCCTCGGGGCGTGTTTCGGTAAGCCTTGCTCCACAAAACGGCCAGATCGTTCCAATTTATGAAGGCCACTTCAAAGACGGTGAGAAAGCTGGCTTCCCGGGAGTACCCGGCAGTTATTACGCCGGCGTTCTGACAATACATCGCCTTGACGCAGTAGAGCCAAAGGGTCCTTGGGTACCGGCCAATAAATGTCAGGTAGACAACAGCTGTAACCCTGAAGATTTTTCGATCAACTAAGGCCCTGTGTACCCGCTACTACCCTAGCCATGCCTAGGCTATCGGAGACCAACTTGTCAGAAACCTCTCTCACTTTCAAATGCCTAGGCCACACCATGCGTGAGGACGGCTTGATTGGGCGCTACCACCTAAAGGTGACCGATATCAGGAGTGGCAGTACCGCGACAATCTCTGTGGAGCCCAGGCACCTTGCCTCCGCCCGAAGCATGAAAAGGATCCTTCTAGCTCGGTGCATGTTCTACAGGGCAACACGCGCATCGCACGACAATATGCTACTCGACATTCTTGATCCGCAATCTGGAGGAACTCAAGATTAGCCTGGCCTGTCTGGCTTTTCGAGCATCATCAGTTTTCTTTTCGCAAGTTCCATCACCGAATCAAAGAACCTATATGGTGTCTAGCCAGAATGACCATGGAACTGAACAGAGCGTTGAGTGTTCGGCAGATGACATCAGTGCGTATATAAAGATGCGAGTTGCAGTAGTCAGCGTCCTGGCTTTATGGCCGCCCAATGTTATCCAGGAGGCCCTAATTAAGCTTCTCCTGTGGGACGAGCAAATTTCTTTAGGAAATAGAAAAACACTTGCAAGGGCTAGGCGAGTCGGTGGAAATCTTCATGTCCGTCAACCCTGACGAATACGATGACGTCAGCTGGAGCACGTTTTGGCCTGCGCCCCAACACTTGCAATCATGTGATAAAGCTATTGCGAAGCAGCGCAATCGCTGCGCCTACTGCTGGCGCCTGCAAGCGGTTTCTGTGGGAAAATCATTCCCCCTCACGCTACCATCGCTCACAAACGAACAAGGCTGTTTATGAGTGTTGGCGCTCTGGAGAATTATGCACATTTCCAAAATGACTTTGGTCAACTACCGAAACTTCAGCAATACAACGCTGAAGTTTCAGCGGGGCGTCAACACCATCATCGGCGAGAATGGCGCAGGTAAGTCCAATATCCTACGCGCAATCCGTCTACTACTGGATGACACCATGGTGCGTGCCGCCTATCGACTGGAGGAATCGGACTTCTGCCGATCGCTCGGCGAATGGCGAGGCCACTGGATCATCATCAGTGTTGAGTTCGAAGAGATCAGCGCTGACGAAGCCGTGCAGGCGCTATTCCTTCATGGCACGGCTGCGCTCGAAGGCGGACCGCTGGCGAAGGCCACCTATAACCTCATCTTCCGTCCGAAAAAGGAGATCCGGCTCAAGCTGGCTGCTCTCGATGTTTTTGATGATGAAGAGCTTACGAGAATACGTAATGCCATCACGATTGACGACTACGAAACTGTGTTCACAGGAAGAAGCGGTGCCGATTTCAGTGACCCCTCCGTCTACCAATCGATCGTGGGCGATTTCGATACGTGTATTTTCAGTGCCGAGACTGAATTTCCTGAGATAGGGGCTAAAGTCCCCGGATTTCTCTCGGTTACGAAAGAAGTGTCACTGACCTTCATCCAGGCCCTTCGGGATGTCGTGGCCGAGTTTCACAACAACCGAACGAACCCGTTGTTTACGCTTCTTAAAAGCAAGAGCGGCGAGATCGATCCAGTGTCGATGCTTCCCATAACCGAGATGGTCAGGAACCTGAATGCCTCTATCGAAGGCCTCGAAGACGTGCAGTCGGTTCGTAACCACATTCGGGAAACCATCAAGGATGCGGCCGGAGAAACCTATTCGCCTGCTTCGCTTTCGATCAAATCTGACCTACCAGACGAAGCAGAAAAATTATTTCAGTCGCTGCGCCTCTTCGTCGGCGAGACCGATGACGGGTATGAGGGTGGTATCCATGAGCTGAGCTTGGGCGGAGCGAACCTTATCTACCTGACGCTGAAACTCCTTGAGTTCAAGTATCAGCGCGAGAAGCTTGCCATTGCCAATTTTCTGCTAATAGAGGAGCCCGAAGCGCACATCCACACCCACATCCAGAAAACTCTGTTCGACCGTATTTCCTACAGCGATGCCCAGATCATCTACACGACGCATTCGGCCCACATCTCCGAAGTGAGCAATGTGAGTAACGTCAACATTCTGGGACGGCAAGGCTCATATTGCGAGGCTTATCAACCCGCTACGGGGCTCGAGCCATCAGAGGTGAGAAGCATCCAGAGATATCTGGATGCCGTTCGTAGCAATTTGCTGTTCGCTAAAAGCGTGCTGCTCGTTGAAGGCGATGCGGAGGAGATACTGATCCCAGTCTTGGTGAAGAAGCTGCTAGGGCTGAGCGTTGATGAGTTGGGTATTAGCGTCATCAACATACGCAGCACGGGGTTCAAAAACGTCGCGGTCCTTTTTCACGACCTCCGAATCCGCAAGCGCTGTGCGATAGTCACTGACCTTGATACCACCTTCTTTGATGTGACGCCGCAGCCAACTGACCTTGAATTTCTGGCAAGCAAGAAGCGCAAGGCGATAGGTTCCCAAAAAGCTGGCGCCGAACGCAAGGTTGGCCTCGATGCCTTTGTCGCTGGAAACCCTTGGATCTCGGTCTACTATGCACCACACACCTTTGAAGTTGACCTCGTGTCAGCGGGCAACGAGGAAGCGTTTGTTCGAGCAGTGAGTAAGATCTATAAAGCGCCGCACACTATCAATGAAGCGGTGGAGGCCCTTCGATCAGGTCAGCCTCATCTGGTAGGTTTTCGTGCACTGTTGATGGCTGAGCATGAAGGGAAAGGCTGGTTTGCAATCATGCTCGCCGAAGAACTGGACCATCAGGTAGCGATCCCTCCCTACATCCTGCAGGCCATTCACTTCGCACATGGGCACATATCCCCTCTGCTGCTCACCAGAATCCTACACTATCGAGTTGCCCGCCAAATCCATGCCGATCCCTCAGGGCAACCACGACTAGCACTCCTCGGGGGGCAGGTTGAGCGCTTCCAACGCGGCGAAATCGATCTGATGTTCCTAAAAGCTGCGGTCGCCCTTGCGTTACCAGGCGATGCCATTAATTCGTTCATGGCGGGCATTGCCTAATGTTTGCCTGGGATCCCCGTGAATTGAACGCGGAGCAGTCAGCCGCAGTGGAAGAACCTTCGAGCGTATTCCTCATCGCATGTCCTGGTAGCGGAAAAACTCGGACTTTGACCTATAAGATCGCTTATGAGCTTTCGCGGAGCATGGACAAGCGGATTGTCGTGGCGATTACTTATACGCACCGCGCTGCAGATGAAATCCAGGAGCGCATAGAAGATCTCGGCGTTGACACGTCAAAGCTGTGGATCGGGACCATTCACTCATTTTGCCTCGAGTGGATCATTAAGCCATATGGCATCTACCTTCCAGAACTTTCCCGCGGCTATCGAGTTTTAGACAAGCACGACCGCGAACTCATGCTTGATCGGCTATGCGCGCCCTACGCAAAGATCACCCACTGGGATTGCGATTACTACTTCAGCGAAACGGGCTATCACCTAGGCTGCAAAGATGTTTGGAAGCATGAGACACTCCATAAAATTCTTGGCGAGTATTTTCGCGAACTCACGGACGCGCGTCAGATCGATTTCGAGCTGATCCTTTGGTATGCGCAGATACTAATGCGCGATCAAAAGCAAATTGCATCGATTCTCGCTTCGGTCTTCTCATATGTTCTGGTAGACGAGTATCAGGACACGAAGCAAATTCAGTATGGTCTTCTTACTGCTATTTTGCGTGCCGGAGCAGGGCGAACGAAGACCTTCATCGTCGGCGATCCGAACCAAGCTATCTACGGCTCGCTCGGTGGCTACGCAATTCCGGTGGCTGATTTTCGTGCTAAAGCTGGCATCCCGATAAGAGAAATGGCACTTACCCGAAATTACCGTTCGAGCAAGAGGATCATTTCCCATTTCTTGAATTTCAACGTTTATCCGACATCAATCGAGAGCGCAGGATCGAATGCGTCGTTTCCGAGCAAGGTTTCGTACAACCAGCACGTAACACTCCCCGATTTGCATGACGAGCTAGTACGACTGATCCAGGCAAGCCTCGCTGCAGGGTATCCACCTGAGGAGATCTGCGTGCTAGCCCCATGGTGGATTTTATTGGCATCGACGACGCGTCAATTAGTACGGATGCTTCCGGATCAACAGTTTGACGGCCCTGGTTTAGTCCCCTTTAGCAACGATATAGACAATTTCTGGTTCAAAGTTTCGAAAATCATCCTGACTGAGTCATCGCCGAAGATGCTTGTTCGCCGCATGCGATGGGCAAGAGATGTGATCAGCGACTTGGTTGATCTTGGCGTTGATACATCGCGTCTGACGCAGCGGCTCCTGTTGAGGGAATGCAACGCAATTTCAATCTCCGAGATGGATGGGATTGCCTACCTTGACCAAGCCTTCACCGCACTGCTTGAACGACTCGGTGTAGCCTTGAATAGTTTCCCCGCATTGGTGGAGCATCGCGATGCGTTCTTTCGCAGCTCACAATCTCGGATCGACAGGCTCCAAAAGGACGGAGCCCCGTACATCAACGACATCTCTTTCTTCAGGAAGGTATTTCGCGAGCGGACAGGTATCACCGTTTCGACGATCCACGGTGTAAAAGGTGCCGAGTACGATGTGGTCATCGCGTTCGGCCTTCTTGAGGGGATGGTGCCTCATTTCACTGAGGCAGCAAGCTTGGATTCCGCTAACAAACTGCTCTACGTCGTAGGTTCCCGTGCCCGCAAACATCTACACCTGATTTCTGAGAGCGGACGTCCCCAAGGTCGCTATGGGAACTATGCGGCTACAGAGGCCCTATTCGCATGTGCCTTTGACTACGACGCAGCCGAGTAGCATCCCGCCTGATTTTTGCCATCTGAAGTACGCCTCGTCCGTGCACATTGTTGGTCGCGGTAGGGACGGCAGTTACCTGCCGCCCCCCGCACAGATCCGTACATGCGGAACTACCGCATACGGCTCCTGCCTCGGGTAGGTTCCTTCCTCGTTTCTGAATCAACGGGTCATTCAGTTCTAAACCAACGCAGACGCCTTTACAGCGCAAAGCATGAAGGCCGGCAGCGTAGTAATTCAATCGCTTTCAGCGTTGATATGCATCGGGCGGGGGGAGGGGCTCGGGAGGGGGCGACATTGCAGGGACTTCTTTCCCTACGCGGCGAGCCATTATTAGGCCATCCCCGTGTAGAATGAGCCGAAACAGCCATTCGTGCAAATCGTTGATGTGCTCGGGGCCGACAACCTTCCATGATGGAATGCGAGATGCAGCAAGCAAATTTTCAGGTTGACTCCCGACTGGCAACGTTGCTCAGCCAAGATTACTCGACGACAGAAAAAGCTCTTAAAGAGTTGGTTGATAACGCATGGGATGCGGATGCAGAAGAGGTGGTTATCGAACTACCTGAGCCATTGACCAATGGCCCTATTGTTATACGCGACGATGGTAACGGGATGACTCGCCGGGAGCTTGAGTCTCATTATTTGAAAATTGCATCTGATCGACGGATGCGGACTAATGTGCGTATTTCGCTCATCGTGACCGGTCATTTCGCTAACAACGTGACCGGTTTCTCCACCCGATTGCGCGGGGTCTAAATTCTAACCGCATCGGTCACGATGCCGCTTCTTCTTCCGTCTTTTTACGT